>CAZJXU010000187.1:0-15712 GCA_964550095.1 uncultured Spirochaetales bacterium
GCGCGCCGCCGCAGCAGCAGGTCCCACAGGCAGTGGTCGTAGCGGGAGACGAAAATCGCAAGGCGCGGCCTTTCGCCTTCCCAGGCAATGCGCAGGCGCATCGAAAAGCGCTGCGCCACGAGTTCCAGGCTCTGCTCGATGCGCCGGCCTGCGCCCGGCGCCGGCCCGTATTCAAAGCGGATGCGCTGAAAGAAGCACTTCTCCCTTTCGTCCGTGTGCTGGTCGGCCTCCAGGATGTTCGCCTGCGATTCGCTTAGCGCCCCGGCCAGGGCCGCCACGATGCCCACCTGGTCCGGGCAACTGACCAGCAGCACGGCCCTCTTTTTTTCGGACGCTTCCATGTACGCGCCAGTGTAGAACTTTTTCCGGGCTCTGCGACCGGCCACCATTCAGGACGACACCCCACGGTTTTTTCCTGGACTCGCGCCCCCGCTTCGTATAGAGTCGGGCCAGCGGATCTCACTCATTCGCGAGTTTCAGGCCGCCGCGAGGCTGCCGGGAGCGGCCCGGGAAGGTCGGGAACGGCGCTCTTCCGACCCGGGATGAAAGGCGGACACTGGGGTTCGCCGGACCTGCCAAAACGCCGAGAAGGAGGAAGAACATTGGACCAACAAAGGACTGCGGCGAGTGAGGTGGCGGCGTCCTGACGCCAGCACACGCCGAAGATTCTCTCTTCTCGGTGATTGCCGGGGATGCCATTCCCAGGCCACCGCCCCCGGGAGCGCGGACGCCGTAGCCGCACCAGGGGAACGAAGCGCGCATGCCGCCGTGTGCGGAAACGCGGGCTTCGCGACCTGCTCCCGGGGGTTCCTGTATCTGCGCCCCGATTCGCGGGCCTTGCTGCGCCCGCGCCGCCCTGCGCCCCGATTAGCCGGTCTTCGTTCCGCCCGCTTCGCGTGTTCATGCCCCGGACTCCGCCGCCCGTTCGCCCGCACAACCGCCCGTTCCCCGTACACCCGCCTCGCGCCGGAAAGCATGCCCCCGCTCAGTCCGCGGCGCCGCCCTCCGCAAGCTCGACAAAGCGCCGGTAGGCGCCGCCCGGCCTTGCCATCAGCGCTGCGTGGCCCCCCGCTTCGACGATGCGGCCCGCTTCCACGAATGCGATCTTCGAGGCCGCGCGCACCGTGCCCAGGCGGTGCGCGATCAAGAGCACCGCGCAATCCCGGCTCGCTTCGCCGAGCGCATCCATCAGCCGCCGCTCGGTTTCGGGGTCGAGTGCGCTGGTCGGCTCGTCGAGCACCAAGAGGTCCGCGCCGCGCACCAGGGCCCGCGCAACGGCCAGGCGTTGCCGCTGCCCCACCGAGAGCCGCGCGCCGCCCCGGCCGAGCCGGGTGCGGTAGCCCTCGGGCAGGCGCTCGGCGAACTCCGCCACGCCCGCGAGCCGCGCCGCGCGCCGGATTTCCTGCTGCGAGGCGTCCGCTTTGCCGACGCGTATATTCTCCTCGAGGTCGGCGTCGAAGAGCTGCGTTTCCTGGAACACGAAGGCGATGCGTGCGCGCAGCGAGGCCAGGGAAAATTGCGCGCAGTCTTCCCCGTCAAACAGCACGCGGCCCGAGGTCGGGACCACCAGGCGCGGCAGCAGGCAGGCGAGCGTGGTTTTGCCGCCGCCGGCAGGGCCCACCAGGGCGGTTACGCGGCCCCGCGGAATGTCCAAGTGAATATCCCGCAGCGCAGGCGTGCCGTCCGGGTAGTCGTAACCCGCGCCTTCGATGCGCACGCCCTGCTGCAGCGGCGGACACGCGCGCGCGCCCGGCGGGTCCTGTTCCTGCGGCTGCTCCAGGAGCAGCGCCACGCGCGCCAGCCCTGCAGCGTTCTCCTGCACGCGGATCCACAGGGCGCCCAGCGACAGGCAGGCATAACAGAGCGACAGGAACCAGGCGGCGATCAGGCCGAGATCGCCCGCGCTAATGCGTTCTTCGATCACCAGCGCAAACAGGGTGTAGGCGACGTAGGCGAAAAGGGGCAGGGCGGGCAGCGCGCACAGCGCAAAGATGACCATGCCCAGCCCCAGGAAACTGCGAAAGCGGGAAAAGGAAGCCCAGCTTCCGCGCGCAAATTCGCTTTGCCCCCGGGCTTCGCCGCCCAGGCTCTGCACGGCCCGCATGTTGTGCAGCCCTTCCTCCAGCTTCGAGACGGCCTCGGCGCCCCGCTGCCTCGCTTCCGCGCTGCGCCTGCGCATGGCGCCGGCAAAGGGCAGCGGTACGAAAAACGCGATGGCGGTGAGCGCGAGCGCGGCCTGCCACAGCAGCGGAATCCCCGGGTAACTACTCGCCAGCGCGAGGGCCAGCAACAGCGCCATGGCGCCCCACACCGGCGGCCACACGATCGACCGGTAAATCCCTTCCGTGATGGAGGGCGTGTCGTACATCACCCGGTGCACGGCGTCGCCCACGCTCTCGTCGTCGAAGTGCGCGAGCGGCAGCCCTCCGATGTGTCGAAACAGGGTGCTGCGGTAGTGGTGATTGATCTCCTGGCTCAGGCGAATCATCACGCGCCAATCGAGCAGACCGAGCAGGCCGCCGGTGAGGCTGATGGAAAAGTTGGCTTCGTTTTCGCTGCGCGTCGCCACGTCGTGTCCCGCGGAGAGCACGGCCTCTGCCGAATCCCGCTCGTTGCCGCTGGTGCCCACGGCGCCCACCAGCACCACCAGCAAAAGCTGCACCGCCACCATCGCCGTGATGATTTCACCGGGCGAAAGGCCCTGGAGCAGCTCCGCCGCCGGCGCGATGAATGCCGGGTAGGGGACGGCCTGTGCGCCGACCGGGATGCCGAGCAGTGCGTGATCCACAATCATCTTGACCGGCCAGGGCAGCAGCACGATCGGAAGCACGCTGATGAGCGCCAGCAGGTAGCGCAGCGCAAAGCGCGCCTTGAAAGGCGCCGCGTAGCGAAAGCTCTCTCGCAGCAGGCGCAGGGTTCCGGGCTCGGCGCTCACGGTTTTGCTCCGAAAGCGGCGCCTTCGTCTTGCGCCGCTGCGCCGGCCGGTCTCTGCTGCCCGTCGTCCCCCCGGGCGCGCAGCGCCCGGTCCGCCGTCTCGTGTTCCAGCATGCGGCGAAAGGCGCCGCCGGGCCGGCTCGCGAGCGCCCCCGGGCGCCCGGCTTCGACGACCCGGCCTGCTTCCAGCACCACGATGCGGTCCGCGTTCTGCGCCGTGCGCAGCCGGTGGGTGATCAGGAAAATCAGCCGTCCGCGTCCCCACGCGGAGAGCCCTGCGAGCAGCCGCGCCTCGCTCTCGGCGTCGAGCGATGCGGTCGGTTCATCGAGCACCAGGATGGGCGCGTCCACCAGCACGGCGCGCGCGATCTGCAGCCGGGCGCGCTGCCCGGTGGAGAGCTTTGCCCCGCGCTCGCCCAGCATGGTGTCGAAGCCCGCGGGCAGGTTCTCGATGAAGTTCAGCGCGCCCGCCACACGCGCAGCTTCGCGCACCGCCGCATCGCTCGCATCTTCCTGTGCGTAACGGATGTTCTCGCGCACACTCGCGCTGAACAGCAGATTTTCCTGCAGCACCACGGCGACCTTTTGGCGCAGGCTCGCGACCCGGAACTCGCGAAGATCGCGTTCGTTGATCAGCACGCGCCCCTGTTGCGGATCGTACAGGCGCAGCAGCAGCGAAATCAGCGTGGTCTTTCCGCTGCCGGTGGGGCCGACCAGCGCCGTGATTTCTCCGGGCCCTGCGCTGAAACTCACGTCTTCGAGCACGGGCTGTTCCGGTCGGTAGTGAAAGTGCAGGCCTTCGAAGCGCACGCCGGAACCAATCTCTTCCAGCGGCGCGGCGTCCCGGGCATCGCGAACTTCCACCTCGAGGTCGAGGATTTCAAACACCCGGCCGAGACCCACCGCCATGTTCTGCGCATCGGCCCAGGCGCGAAACAGGCGCCTCAGCGAACCGGCGCCATCGGAAAAGCGTTCCTTGAAGACGTTGAACACGCCGAAGTTCCAGGCCGCGTAGCCGGTCAGCGCGATCAACGCGCCGAGCTCGGCCTGCTGCACGGTATAGAGCGCGGCCACGCCTCCGGCGAGCGCCAGCGCCGCGGCGGCGATCCAGAAAGCGGACACCGCAAATACGGCGAAGCGCCCGCGTGCAGTGTAGGCGGCGCGAAACGCGGCGCGGGAATCGCTCTCGAAGCGCGCCTGTTCGAAGGCCTCGGCCTGGTAGGCCTTGACCACGCGGATGTTGCTGATGCTTTCCTGGATGCGCGAGGTGAGCGTGCTGTTGGTCTCGCGCGCCCGGCGAAAGCCCGTGCGCAGGCGCTGCGAGCCCCAGAAGCCGAGCCCCAGGTAAAAGGGCCAGCATGCCAGCATCGCCAGCGCGAGGCCCCAGTCGAGCAGCGCCACGAAGCAGAAACCGAAGATGTGCCGGCCGAGCGCGAAAGCCGGCTCCAGCATCAGCAGCTCGATCAGCTTGGTCACCATCGAGCTGTCCTGGTACATGCGGTAGATGGCGTCGCCCGGCTTTTCGGAAGAATGAAAGCGCATGGAGAGCCGTTGCAGTTTTTCCAGGATGCGCAGCCGCAGCAGGTGATTCACCCGTTGCAAAATCCACACCAGGTAGTAGTAGAGGCCGAGCAGGGCGGGGACGGCCACCACGCACAGCGCGCCGAAGGCGAACAGGATGCGCAGCGCCGCCTCCAGTTGCATGGCGTCGTCCAGCTCTCCGGCCCGGGTGAACTCCGGCCCGAGCCGGAGCAGCGCCGCCTCCAGCCCGGTGAGCGGCCTTGCCAGCAGCACGGCGTTGGAGAAGGCGCTGAGCAGCGGCGCGCCCAGCAGGGCCAGCAAGGCGCCCAGCAGGGTGAAGCCCGCGCTCATCACCAGCAGGTGCCGGGAGAGCGGGCGCAGGAAGCCGATGCTGCGACGGAACAGGCGCAGCAGGTCGGTGAGCGACAGGCGCTCGCCCGGCCCGGCTCCCCCGCCCGCCTCGCCTGTCCCGGGCGCTTCGCTGGCGCCGGGCGCTTCGGCGCCGGCGCCCTGTTGCGGATCCCCTGTCATCTCCGCCCCGGGCGTGTGTTCCGGCGTGCGTGCGCCCGGAAGGCCGTGTTCATGAGTTTCCTTTTGCCTCTTGCTGCGCGGCGATGCCCGGGGCGCTGCGTCCCGGCGCTGCACGTCATGGCGCGTTCTGTGCGCGCACGGCGCATTGCGCGCGAACGCCCGGGGGCAGCGGGCTACGCGCCGCGCGGCCCCGCTTTGAGTGCTGCGCGCAATGCAGCATCGTCGAGGCCGATCTCGCGCAGCAGCGCTTCCGAATCCGCGCCCAGCTCGGGTGCAGGTCGTTCTCCCCGCATCGGGTGCGCCGACATGCGCAGCGGGGGCGCCACGCTGCGCATGGCGCCTGCCGGATGCTCGACATCCACGAAGATCCCGTTGGCCGCAGCCTGCGGATCGCGCGTCGCTTCCAGCAGCGTGCGCACCGGCGCCCAGATCAGGCGGCTCTTGTCCAGCACATCGCCCCACTCCGCGAGCGTGCGCCGGGCGAACACGCAGCGCAATTCGGCGCTGAGCGCCTCCCGGTTCCGGTAACGGCTGATCGCGCCTCGGTAGCGCTCGTCTTCCAGCAAGTCTTCGCGCTCGATGGCGCGGCACAAAACCGGCCAGTAGGCATCGGAAGCGATCATCACCAGGAACAACCAGCGCCCGTCCCGGGTCCGGTATTGATTCCACAGCGGGTTGCGGGGCTGCATGCGCTCGTGGCGCGGCGCCTCCTGCCCCGTGGTCAGCACCTGCGCCGCGTCGTTGCCCTGTATGTAGAAACCGATGTGCATCAGGTTGACGGCGACTTCCTGCCCGGCGCCGCTTTGTTCGCGCATGCGCAGCGCGGAGAGGATGCCCGTAACCAGGGCCAGCGCCGCGGCGTGATCGCCCGTTCCCGGCCGCAAGAAGGGAGGCGGCGCATCGCCGTCGCGCGTTGCATCCATGAAACCGGTGCGCGCCCAGTAGGCGGTGTAATCGAAAGCCGGCGTGTCGCTTTCCTCGCCCGCTTCGCCGTAGCCGTTCAGCGATGCGAAGACCAGGCGCGGGAAGCGCGCGCGCAGGCTCGCCGCGTCCAGGCCGAAGCGACGCAGCCGCCCGGGCAGCATGTTGGTCAGCACCACATCGGCCGTGCCGAGCAGTTGGAACAGAGCATCCAGCGCGGCAGCGTTGGTGAGGTCCAGAGTCAGCGAGCGCTTGCCGCGGTTGTCCATGTGAAAGTGCGGCGCCTCGCTGCAGTCGCTTTGATATCCCATGTGGCTCGGCTTGGAATGGCGCAGCAGCTCGCCCTCCGGCGTTTCCACCTTCACCACCTCGGCGCCGAGGTCGCACAGCAGCGCGCCCGCCGCCGGCACGGCGACAAAGGATGCGACTTCAATCACGCGAATATCGGAAAGCGGTGCGCTCATGGTGGTTTCCTGTGCTCCGGATGCCTTGCCCGGCATGGCCCGGTTCTGTTTCCTTCCTTCACGGCATTGACCGATGCCTGCGTCGTCGTCTCCGCTCGCGCCGCTCGCCCCGGCATCGCGCTTGGCCCTCAGGCGGAATCCGGCGCCTGCGCCAGGGGCTCCAGAGGCGCCGTGTAGCGGCAGCTCTGCCCGGCGCTCTCCTCCACCTCCACGCACAGCGCGCCAACCGTTGCTGCATTGCCTTGCAGCCAGGCCGCCAGTTTGCGCCACAGGTACTTCGCCAGCAGCTCCATGGTGATGTTGCTGAGCGGCAGCAGCAGCACGTCGCCCTCGGGCAGGGTGTAACGGCGCGCGGAAAAGCGGATCGAAACTGCGTCCGGCGCTTGATCGATCTTCAGCAGCGGGCTCTGCTCGGGGATCAGGGTGCGCTCGTCCAGGCTTTTGCACAGCGCGCGAATCTCCTGCTTGAGCCCCGCCACGTCGACCAGCAGGCCCAGGGCGCCGAGTTCGGGCCCGCTTAGCTCCACGCCCAGTTGAAAGTTGTGGCCGTGCAAAAACTCGCCGCTGCCGTCGGGGAAGAGCGTGAAGTGCGCCGCCGAAAACTTGAAGTCCTGTTTCGAAAGATGCAGCACGTAGCCGGCCCCGCCCTGTGTCGTCTGCCTGCCGGCTGCAGCCGCGCCCTGCGCAGCGTCGCCGGCCTGCGCATCGGCGCCGGCCTGTGCAGCGCCCTTGCCCTTCGCCGCGGCCGCGCTCCGCAAAGCCCCGTCTTTTTCGCTCACCATGCGTCTCCATCCAGGCCGGCCAGTGTAACCCCGCCCGCCACGCTGCGGCCCTGCTCCGTACCGCGCCGGCGCCCGCGCACAGCCGCACGCGCCACGCCGCTCGCCCTGCGCCTCACCACAAATGCCACCAGCGCTTGTCCAGCCGCTTGCGACAGTAGCCGAGCTGCCGCTCGTAGCGCTCCGCGTTTCGCTGCACCCGGCCCGCCACCTTGATCAACCACGGCTTGCTTCGGTAGCTGCCCCGGCGGTAGCCGCCGTCGCCTTCGTGGTAGGCCAGGTAGAGCGCGCGCGCATTGCGGCGGCCGATGCCGAGATTCCTGCGCGAGTTGCTGGTGTACCAGCCGACAAAATCGGCGGCGTCCTTGAAGTTGTCCCGGTCCGCGCCGGAATTTCCGCTCGAGCGAATATACGCCGCCCAGGTGCCGTCGAGCGCCTGCGCAAAGCCCCGGGCGCTGCTCGGCCGGGGGCACAGGAAGAGCACCAACCCGCCGAGGCCCCACAGGCAGGTCCAGCGCCGCATGCGGGGCGGCCTTGCATCCTTGACGAAGCCCGACTCCTGGCGGACGATGGCGAGCAGTATCGAGGGAGGCAGGCCCCACCTTTTTTCGGACTTCCTGGCCGCCCGGTACCAGCTCTTCTTGTCCTTGAAAATCGAACACGCGCTGGAGAGGTCCTTCGGCGGGCCGGACGCGCAGCCGCTCACCAGCAGCACGAGTGCCGCAGCCGAAGCCGCGAGGCAGCGAAGCCCCGCACCGGGCCGCCCGGCCCGGCCCCCCCGTGCAATCCCCGAAGCCATGGCCGGGATGTTAACCCATGAACGGCGCCCGCCTTCGCGCCCGTGGCTGCGAGCGACCGCGTCCGTCGCCAAATCCGGGTCAGGGCCGGGCATCATCGACATCGGTCGAAACGCGGCCCTCTGCCCTCTCCAGCTTCCACTCTTCCAGGGCGCAGTACAGTACGGGCACGACGAATATCGTGAGCAGCCCGAACGCCATGCCGCCCACCACGGGCAGCGCCATGGGCGCCATGATGTCTGCCCCGCGCCCTTCCGAGGTAATCACGGGCAACAGGGCGAGCAGGGTGGTGGCCGTTGTCATCAGGCACGGGCGCGCCCGCCGGGCGGCTGCATCCAGCGTCGCCCGGCGCACTTCCCGGATGTCCTGTGGCGGCGCCTGCTTGAAGCGCTGCTCAAGGTAGGTCAGCATCACCACGCCGTTGTCGGTTGCGATACCCACCAGCGCGATGAAACCGATCCAGACCGCCACCGAGAGGTTCACGGTTCCCACCTGGAACAGGCTCTGCATCGAGCTTCCGAACAGCGTGAAATTGAGGAACCAGGGCTGCCCGTACAACCAGAGCAGCGCAAAGCCTCCCGACGCCGAAACGATGACGCCGCTGGTGATGATGATGCAGGCGGAGGCCCGGCGAAACTGCAGGTACAGCAGGATGAAGACCAGGGTGAGCGCTACCGGAATCAGAATCAGCAGGCGCCGCTCGCTTCGCACCTGGTTTTTGTAAGTACCCGAGAACTCGAAGCTCACGCCGGCGGGCACGGTGAGCGCCCCGCTTTCTATCTCGCCCTGGATGACGCGGCGGGCCTGCAGGACGGCGTCCACTTCCGCCACATCCGGCCGGCGGTCGAAGAGCACGTAGCTGGTGGGGAAGGTGTCTTCCGACTTGATCACCTGCGGCCCCCGCACGTATCGAATCTCCGCGAGCCGTCGGAGCGGGATGGGCTCTCCGCCCGGCGTCGGCACGAACACGCGCTCCAGCGCTTCCAGGCTGTCTCGCTCTTCGCGCATGTAGCGAACCCGCACCGGGTAGCGTTCGCGGCCCTCCACCGTGCGCGTGAGCGTCATGCCGCCCAGCGCCACCTGCAACACTTCCTGCACATCCAGGATGGCCAGGCCGTAGCGGCCGATGGCCTCGCGGTCGAGTTCTATCTCCAGGTAGGGCTTGCCGATCACGCGGTCGGCGAAGACCGTCTCCGGCCGCAGCGCAGCGACCGTCCGTAAAATTTCCTCCAGGCGCAGCCCGAAGGCCTCTATGGTCTCGAGGTCCGGGCCGTGCACCTTGATGCCCATGGGCGCGCGCATGCCGCTTTGCAGCATGACCAGGCGGGCCCCGATCGGCATCAGCATCGGGGCGCTGGTGAGCCCGGGCCGCTGCGCCGCGTGAACGATCTCGTCCCAGATGTCGCGCGGCGAACGGATCCGCTCGCGCCACTGCCGAACGCGCGCTCCGTTTTCCAGCACGCGGTATTCCGGCTTGTAGGTGATGACGGTCTCGATCATCGACAGCGGCGCCGGATCCAGTGCGCTGTCGGTGCGCCCCAGCTTGCCCACCACGCGCTCCACCTCGGGGATGCGGGCGATGGCGGCGTCCATCTCCGACATCATGCCCAGCACCTCTCCGATGGAGGCGTGCGGCATCGTGGTCGGCATGTACAGGAACGACCCTTCGTCGAAGGGCGGCATGTACTCCCGCCCGAAACCCGGGAAGGCCCGCGCCAGGGCCGATGCCGGGCGGCTGCCCTGCACGCCCTGCGGCAGAAAGCCCAGCAGCGTATCGACGCCCAGCCAGGCCGCGCTCCCGAACACAAACAGCCCGGCGGGAAAGAGCAGGAAGAGCAGCTTGCGGGAGAGGGCCGCCTGCAGCAGCCGCGTGTAACGCGACTCGAAAAAGCGGAACGCGCCCATCACGGACGCGATCAGCACGCCGACGAACAGGGCGCTTGCAAAAAAGCCCGTCTCTCGCCCGAGGGGCAGCCAATCCTCCGCCAGCAGCAGTGTCACCGCGGCCGCCACGACGAGGTTCTCTGTTAGCTGCGCGCGCTTATCGACTGCGCGCGTCAGCAGGGGGCGCACGAGTCGATACGCGCCCAGCAGAGTCACCAGCAGGCCGGCCGGTACGTTGTATGGCAGCAGCAGCATCCCGAGAGCGACAAAGAGAATGTCGCGCAGGCGCGCCCGGCGAAACCGCTTGCCCAGTGCGCCCCGCACGCCGCTGTCGCCGCCGCCGCCGTTGTGCTCGATCGCGGGCGCTTCCTCCTGCCCTCTCCGACGGAAGACCAGGAGCGCCGCGCCGGGCAGCACCAAAAGTGCGACCAGCAGCGCCATGATCATGGCGAAGGTCTTGGTGAACGCCAGCGGCGCGAACAGCCGCAGCTCCGTTTCGGACAGGCCAAACACCGGCAGGAAGCTGACCACGGTGGTGAGCGTCGCGGTCATCACCGCGGGCGCCACCTCCGCCGCCGCGCGTCGAATCACCACCGCCCGTGGAATGTCGGGCCGCGCCTTGCCGAGGTGCTGGTGAATGTTCTCCACGAACACGATGCCGATATCGACCATGGTTCCGATCGCGATGGCGATACCGCCGAGCGCCATGATGTTGGCATCGACCCCCGAGAGCTTCATCAACACGAAGGTCGCGAGCACCCCGAAGGGCAACATCAGCGAGATCAGCATGGAGCTCCGGAGACCCTGCAGCAAGGTCAGCACCACGATCACGGTGACCAGGATTTGCCGGTACAGCGCCGTGGACAGTGTGCCCAGCGTTTCTTCAATGAGCGTGGTGCGGTCGTAGAAGGGCACGATGGTGACCTTGCTTGCCGTGCCGTCTTCCAGCGTGCGGCTCGGCAGGCCGGGCTGAATTTGGGCGATCTTCTCCTTGACCGCCGAGATCACGGCCGGCGGATTCTCCAGGTAGCGCGCCACCACCACGCCTCCCACCGCGGGCGCGCCCTCGTCATCGAGCGCGCCGCGCCGCAGCGCCGGCCCCAGCGACACGTGCCCCACGTCCCGGATTCGAATCGGCGTGTGCTCGCGCGCCACCACCACTGCAGCTTCCAGGTCGCCCGGGTTCCTGACAAAGCCGAGGCTGCGCACCACGTACTCGACGCTGTTGACTTCCAGGGTGCGCGCGCCGACATCGAGGTTGCTCTTGCGCACCGCGTCTGCGACCTGCGAAAGGCTGACGCCATGGGCGCGCATCGCTTCCGGATCGACATCGACCTGGTATTCCCGCACAAAGCCGCCGATCGACGCCACCTCGCTGACGCCCGGCACGGACTGCAGTGCATAGCGCACCGTCCAGTCCTGGATGCTGCGCAGCTCGTCCGGGTCCCAGCCGCCCACCGTGCGGCCTTGCGCATCCCGCCCTTCGAGCGTGTACCAGAATATTTGCCCGAGTGCGGTCGCGTCGGGTCCGAGCGTCGGCGTAACGCCGCCGGGCACGGCGCCGGGCGGCAGCGATGCGAGTTTTTCGAGCACGCGCGAACGCGACCAGTAAAACTCCACATCGTCGCCAAAGATGACGTAAATGGTCGAGAAGCCGAAAGCGGATGAACTGCGCACCGTGCGCACGCCGGGAATGCCGAGCAGCGCCGTCGTGAGCGGATAGGTGAGCTGGTCTTCGACATCGCGCGGCGACCGGCCCGGCCACTCGCTGAATACGATTTGCTGGTTCTCGCCGATGTCGGGTATGGCGTCCACGGGCAGCGGATCCCGGGGCAGCGAATCCAGCCCGAAGGAGAAGGGCGCCACGTACACCCCGCCGCACACCAGCATGGCCGCGAGCAGGAAGACGATCAGCCTGTTCTCCAGGAACCAGCCGATCAACCGTTCCCAGGCGCCGTGCGCGCGCCGCTCGTCGCCCTCCGTTTGCGAACTCAATGCCGGTGACCTCCCGCGGGGGCCGGGCTTTGCGCGCCGGGCGCCTCCGCGGAAGGCGCAGCCAGGTAGCCGCCCGGCGGCGCCTCCTGCTGCAGCTCGCCACAGCTCAGCATGGCCGCGCCGAAGTAGGCGTTGTTGATCGCCTCCCCCGCCTGCACCCAGGAAGCGCCCTTCGAATCGAATGCCATGGGGCAAAGCGCCAGGTGAAGCGCGTGTTCCTGCGGATTGCCGAAGCGGGTGAGCAAGCGCACAACCGCCTGGCTGAGCGGCTCGAAGCCCGTGCGCGCGGCCTCGATATCCTTCGCCGCAGCGACTCGCCCGCCGTGCTCCTGCAAAGCGCCTTCGATCTCCGACCAGGCGGCCTGCGCGCCTTCGGGGCGCTCCAGCCGCACGCGCATCGCGGCCGTCGCGAGCGCCTCCGCCGCCTGCTTCGCGCGCGCGAACTCGTCGTCCGCGAGAGCCGTTTGCACCTCGAGGTAGGCCGCGACCACCGGCGCAAGCCGTTGCCGCTGTGCCGCCGAAAGTTCGATGATGCCGTCCCAGGCGCCCGTCTCGCTGTCGTCGGCGGAAGTCATCATGCTCGCGCCGCCGCGGATTTGCAGGTCGGCATCGAGCGCGAAGGCGCCCCGGGTCACCACGCGTTCGCCTTCCGAAAGACCCGCCACCACGGGGTAAAGCTCGCCGAGGCGCGGCCCGAGCCGCACCGTGCGCGCTTCGTAGGCGACTCGCCCGCCCTCCCGGTAAAGCTCGACATAGACAATGGCGCGCCGGCCCGTGAAGAGCGGCGCACCGGCCGGGATCACCAGCGGGCTTTGCGGGTCCGCCTCGTCGCGCGTTGTCACCGTTGCCTCGGCGAACATGCCGGGACGCAGCCGGCCGTCGCGGTTATCCACCTGCACGCGAACCTGCGCGGTGCGCCGCTGCGCATCGAGAGTCGGGTCGATGAAGGTGACCTCCCCCTTGAACGCTTCGCCCGGCAGCGCTTCCACCCGGACGTTGGCCGCCTGCCCGAGAGAAAGGCGCGGCAGGTCGTTCTCATACGCGTCGAGCTGCATCCACAAAGTGTCCAGGTTCGCGATGCGATAAAGCGGCGTCCCTGTCGATACGTACGAGCCTTCCGTCGCGAGGCGCTCGATCACGGTGCCCGAAAAGGGCGTGTGTATCGCCACCGAGCGCGTCGGTTCGGGCTGTTCTTCCATGCGCGCGAGTCCATCGCCCGGCACACCGAGCAGGTGCAGGCGTTCGCGCGCGGCATTCAGCGCCGCGGCCGCGGCCTGGCGCGAGGCCTCCGGGCTCGCCTGCATGCGCTCCACCTGCCTGCTTGCGACCAGCAGATCCTGGTGGGCGGCAAAGACCTCGGGGCTGTACAGCATGGCGATCACCTGCCCCGCGCGAACCCGCTCCCCGGTGACGTTCACGTGCAGACGGTCGATGCGTCCGCTGGTCCACGCCGTCACCGTCTTGAGTGTGGTCTCGTTGGGCTCGAAACGGCCGAGCAGGCGAAGCTCCGCCGCAGCGTCCGCCCGGCGCCGCACCTGCGTGGTGCGCAGCTTCGCCAAAGCGCGGGCGCGTTCCGAAAGCGCCACACGCGTCTGCTCGCGCGCGCCGGCCCCGCCTTCGCCCGAGGAGGCGCCCGGCGCCGCCACCGGCACAAGGTCCATGCCGCAGATCGGACACTGGCCGGGCTCTGCCTGCCGCACCTGCGGATGCATCGAGCAGGTCCAGGCGCTTTCATCAGCGTGGCTTGCGAAGTGCTCATGCCCGCCCCGGTGCGCCTCGGGCGCCCCGCAGGTACCCAGCAGGGCCAGGGATGCGCCCACGGCCACACCGACCAGCAGGTGCTGCCCCTTCGAAGCATGTTCCCGGTAGGCCAGGCAGGCCCGTGCGCAGCGCTCGAACCCGGCCTGCAAACGGCGGAAGATCTTATTCATCGCTTTCTCCAGGTGAAGGGCCGGCCCCTGCGCCCCCCGCGGCGTTCGGCGTCAGCTCCCGCCCCACTATCTCTTCCAGTTCCGCCCAGGTGCGGGCGTGGTCCGCGCGTGCGCGTTCGAGTTCAATCCGCAGCTCCAGCAGGTCCTGTTGTGACAGCAGGGTTTGTGCCACGGTTCCGCGGCCCACCGTGTAGGCGCCAAGCACGGACTCGTAAGCGCTTTCCGCCTGGGGCACGAGTGTCACCCGGTAGAACTCCACCCGGCGCGCGGAGTCTCGCAACTCGGCCAGCGTCTCCGCCAACTCCGCCTCCGCCCTGTGTACCAGGGCGCGTTGCTCCGCGCGCTCGGCCCGCGCATCGGCCTCGGCCGCCTGGATGCCGTCCGCCGTGCTGCCGCGCCAGAGCGGCATGCGCAGCTCGGCGCCCACCATAAGCGCATCGCGCCCGCTATCCGGCACGCCCATCGCGTCCGCATCCCCGGTGGCTATCCAGTCCACGCCAAGCCTGATGTCGGGGAAGCGCTCCGCGGCCTTTGCACGGGCGCTCGCCTGCGACGCTTCGGCCAGCAGGCCCCGGCTCTCGATCATCGGGTGGGCGCGCGCCGAGGCGGACAGCGCCTCTTCGGAAAGGGCGCTTTCCAATTCGGCGGGCAGGGCGGCCGCGGCAGGCGCATCCGGCGTCGGCGTTGCGAAGCCCGGCGCCGCCCCGATGACGGCCCGCAGCCGCGCCTCGGCGCCGCGTTCCGCTTCGTCCATCGAGCGGATGTTGTCTTCGATGCGCGCCACGGCGAGGTCGATTTGCTGCAGGTCGGCCAGCATGGCGGCGCCGGTGGCCATGCGCGCCCGTGCCGACTCCGACAGGCCGCGGATCACATCCGAGTGCTCGCGGTGAATGGCCCGGGTCGCCCGGATTTGCCACAGCTCCCAGTAGGCCGTCGCCACGCGCCGGGCGACGGCCAGGGCCTGTGCTTCGAAGCGCCTTTGCAGCGCGCGCGCACGCGCCGCCGCGGCATCGGCCCCGGCGCTGAGTTTTGTTGGCCAGGGGAATGCCTGCTGCAGGCTGATGCGCGTTCGCTGCGGCCCCACCCGGGTTTCGACGGAGCGGGCGAAGTAGCCAAAGCCCAGCGTCGGTTCCGGCAAGCGGCGCGCTCCGGAAATGCGGTGCACGCCGGCCTGCCAGCGCTCGAAACTCGCCCGGAGCTCCGGGTTGTTCTCGATTGCGAGACGCAGGTAACCGGAGAGGCCCGCTTCGGCGCTGCGCGCCGCCGCGTCGTCGTGCGCCGCCTGCGCCGTGCTGCGGGCGCCGCGGCGTTCCGAATCCGGCGCGTTGACGTGCGCCGCATCCGCGTCGCTGCGGGTGTTGCGGCGCGCCGAATCCGTCACGTCACCGTGCGCCACCGCTTCCGCATCACTATGCGCCACCGCCGCCTCTTGATGCGATGCATACCCGCGGCTTGCCTGCGCGAGATCCTGCCGAACCGCGGCCTCGTGGCTTCCCGCGCAGCCGATCGGTAGGGATATGAGCACGGCGAGGGCCGCAGCAAAGATTGCGCTTCGTGTGAATGCAGGCGCGAAAGAAGGCGCGAAACGCATGCCCTTGCTCCGCCGATGCGAGCACGCCGCCCGGGCAGCTTCCCATGCCGGGGGGAAAGCCGTGGTCTCTTCGGCTCGCGGAGTGAACTGCATCACAGGCTCCCTGGTCCAGGGAAATCACGCGGGTGGATATTTTCTCGGCTCGGGAAGACGGGGGGAGATGGGGGACGGGGGTTTTGAAGCGACGCGCCCGGCCTTTCGATGTGCGCACGGCCTTTCCGGGAATTCCACGCGGGCTGCCGGAAACCCGCCCGGAAGCGCCGGGCCGGGGGCGACCGGGCAGGGCAGGGGGCGCTTGGCCTCCGCCCGGCCTTCCTGCCCAGGCCGGGCCTTGCAAGTGGTGGCTCCTCGGGCAGGGCTCGAA
>CAZJXU010000188.1:0-2984 GCA_964550095.1 uncultured Spirochaetales bacterium
GGCTTCGAGGCCCGCGTTTATGACATCGACCGCGCTGCGGTGGATGCGCTCGTGGGGCAGGGCGCCGTGGGCTGCGCTTCCCTGGCGGAACTCGCGGGCGCCTGCGAGCACATCGGGGTTTGCGTGGTGGATGACGCGCAGGTGGAAAGCGTGCTGTATGGCGATGCGGGCGTTCTGGCGCACGCTGCGCCCGGCGCCCTGGTCGCCATCCACAGCACCGTCACTCACCGGGCGCTGCTCAAGTGGGCGGAGGACGCTGCGGCGCAGGGCATCACGCTGATTGACGCCGCCATTTCCGGCGGTGCGCGCGGCGCCGAGGCTGGCACGCTGTGTTACATGGTGGGCGGCGCGCCGGATGCAGTGGCGCGCGCCCGGCCCGTCTTTGAAACTTCAGCCGAAAGCGTCATCCACGCCGGCGCGCTGGGCGCCGGGATGCTGCTCAAGCTGTGCAACAACCTGATGACTTACGCCGAGTTTCTGGCGATGTCGGAGGCGGCCCGGCTGGCGGAGGCCGGCGGCCTTTCTGTTGACCTGCTGCGCGAGGTGGGTAAAAGCAACGGCGTGGTGAACGAAACCATGCACATCTTCATCAGCAATCGCAACGCGCTGGCCGCCAAGCTCGACGAGGCGCAGCTTGCCGAGGTGTTCGGCGCCTTCGGCAAGCTGGGCGAGAAGGACCTCGCGTGCGCCCTGCAAAGCGCGCGCGAGCTGGGCGTGCGCCTGCCCTCCACGGAGCGCCTGCGCGAAGTTGTTTATGATCTTTTCATCAACAAGGCGTGAACGACGCGATCAAAACAAGCGGTGAGAAAACGAACGACACAAACCGAACGAACGCCACACGAACCGAACGAACAGCACGAACAGCGCCGGCAGCACAAACAGATCGAACAGCTTGAACAGAACGAACGACAGCAGAACAAACAACACAAACACCAACATCACGAACAGCATGAAAGGCGGCGGAGGCGTGAACTTGCCCCTGCCACCGAGGCGAAGGTGCGAACGACGCGAACGAAACGAACAACACGCACGGAAACACCATGAACCCCGCAACACAGCTCACCATCGACGGCGAACTCACCCCCGCCGCCACGGGCAGGACCTACCCCAACATCAGCCCCGCCACCGAAGAAGTGATCGGCGAGGCGGCGGACGCCGGGCCGGAAGACGTGGAACGCGCCATCGCCGCGGCCCGCCGCGCCTTCGACGAAAGCGACTGGCCGACCAACCACGCCTTCCGCCATCGCTGCCTTGCGCAACTGAAGCAGGGCCTGACCGCGGTGCAGGACGAACTGCGCGCGATGATCTCCGCCGAAACCGGCGCGCCGCTCGGCATTTGCGGCGCACGCGGCCCGCACTGCGATGTGCCGATTGCCTTCATCGACTACACGCTGGAGCAACTGCCGAAGTTCAACTGGTCGCGGAGCATCGGCATCGCCGAGCCGCTGGGCCAGAAGAGCCGCCGCCTGGTGGAAAAAGAGGCAATCGGCGTGGTGGGCGCCATCACGCCCTGGAACGTCCCCCTGCAAATCAACCTGGCCAAGTGCATCCCGGCCCTGGCCGCGGGCTGCACCGTGGTGCTGAAGGCCGCGCCCGACACGCCGTGGAGCGCGGCCATGCTCGGCCGCGTGGCACGGGAACACACGGACATCCCGGCGGGCGTATTCAACGTCATCACCGCGAGCGACCCGCAGGCGCCCGGCAGGCAGCTGGTAGAAGACCCGCGCGTGGACATGATTTCCTTCACGGGCTCCACCACCGTCGGCAGGGAAATCATGGCGCGCGCGGCGAGCCGGGTGAAGAAGGTGTTCCTGGAACTGGGCGGCAAGTCGGCCAACATCATGCTGGAAGACGCCGACCTCGCGCAGAGCCTGCTGAGTTGCCTCGCGGTTTGCTTTCACGCCGGGCAGGGCTGCGCCATCCACACCCGCCTGCTGGTGCCCCGCGCGAAGCAGGCGCAGGTGGAAGAACTGCTCACCAGCTACTTCGGCCTGATTCAATACGGCGACCCGAACTCCGAAAGCGAAATCATGGGGCCGCTGATCAACGCCCGCCAGCGAGAGCGCGTGCTGGGCTACATCAAGAAGGGCAAGGCCGAAGGCGCACGCCTGCTGCTGGGCGGAGGCGTGCCCGCACACCTGCCGCGCGGCTACTACGTCGAGCCCACGGTGTTTGTCGATGTACATAACGAGATGACCATCGCACGCGAGGAAATATTCGGCCCGGTGCTGGCCGTGATTGCGTACGAAGACGAAGAAGACGCCGTGCGCATCGCCAACGACTCCATCTACGGCCTGTCCGCCGGTGTGTGGTCTGCAGACGAAGCGCGCGCACTGGCCGTGGCGCGTCGCCTGCGCGCCGGCACCGTCACCGTCAACGGCGGCAACTACTATTCACCCGACGCGCCCTTTGGCGGCTACAAGCAAAGCGGCATCGGCCGCGAAATGGGTCCGGAAGGCTTCGAGGAGTATCTCGAAACCAAAACCCTGGCCATCGGCGTCGCCGAATAAAGAGCGAAGGGGGCGCATCATGGAAACGGCAGGCAGCGTCGTTGCAGTAACCGGGGGCTCGCAGGGCTTCGGCCTGGCTATCGCAAAGGCGCTCGTAGCGCACGGCGCGCGGGTCGGTTTGATCGCCCGCAGCGCGGCGCAACTGGAAAAGGCGGTCGCTGAACTCGGCGGCCCCGAGTGCGCCTTCGCCGCCGCGGCGGATGTAAGCGACAGGGCGGCGGTGCACAGGGCGCTGGCGCAGGTGAAGGAACGCTTCGGCCGCTTCGACGCCCTCATCAACAATGCAGGGCTGGCGCGTCCGGGCCGCGTGGAAGAACTGGTGGAAAGCGAAGTCATCGCGCAGGTACACACCAACTTCCTCGGCACGGCGTACGCCTGCCAGGCCGCCATCCCCCTGCTGCGCGGCGCACCCGACCCGCGCATCATCAACATCTCGTCCGCGTCGGCAACGCACTACGACGAAATGAGCCACCT
>CAZJXU010000189.1:0-10286 GCA_964550095.1 uncultured Spirochaetales bacterium
GCAACGGGCTTCCTGCACCAGGTGCGCGTTTCGCTGGCGCACCTGGGGCACCCGCTGCTGGGCGATCTGCGTTACGGCGCGCCGCACAGCGAACACGTCCAGCGGCACCTGCTGCACGCAGCCAGCGTTCGCTACGGGAAAGTTTTCGGCGAAGCGCCCGACGCCGAAGACTTCGCGGCTTGCATTGAGCGGCTTGGCTGAGTCGGAAAAGCGCGGCGCCGGCTGTTACCAGTATCCGGGTGTTGCATCCGTCAAGATTGCAAGGGAAGGATGAGTGTTGCGGGGCCGTCACGACCGGTCGCTCCAAGCTGCGACCGGCACTAATTCAGCACGGCACACTCCAATTCAGGACGATACACGCGCTCTCTCAGTTTCCGAGTTCATCCGCCGTCCGCTTGCGCAGCAGGGTCAGCCCGTCTGCGATGGGCAGGATGGCCCGGTCGAAGCGCTCGTCCGCGGCCACCGCTTCGTTGAAGGCGCGAATCGCCAGCGTGTTTTCGCTGGTGTCGCTCTCGTCGATGACCTGCCCGAACCAGAGCACGTTGTCGATCAGCAAAATCCCGCCGCCGCGCATTCTCGGGTACAGCAGCTCCAGGTAGTTTTTGTAGTTCGGCTTGTCGGCGTCGATGAAGGCGAGGTCGAACTGTTCCTGCTCGGGCAGTGCCGCCAGGCTCTCCTGGGCCGGGCCGATGCGCACCTCGATGCGGTCTTCCACGCCGGCCTGCTTCCAGAAAGGCCGCCCGATGTTCACCCACTCTTCCGAGATGTCGAGACACAAAAGCTTCCCGTCCGCGGGCAGGCCGCGCGCCAGCGCCAGCGCCGAGTAGCCGGTGAAGGTTCCCACCTCGATGGCCTGCTTCGCCGAAACGGCGCGGGCCAGAAAGGTCATGAAGGCGCCCTGCTCCGGCGCGATCTGCATCAGGCTTTCCGGGCCGAGCGCACGCGTCTTCTCGATCAGGCCCTGCTGCACGGCGTCGGGCGGCGTGCCGTGCGCCACCAGGTACTCCAGCAGCGCCGGATCAAAACCGAGACCCTTGGCGGCCATTCAGCCCTCCTGTTGCGGCTTCGCCTGCAGGCGCGCCGCCTCGGCCAGTTCCTTCTCGGCCTCGGGGATCATGCCCTTGCGCTGGTACAGGCGGGAGAGGCTGGTGTGGGCGAGGACATCCTCCGGGGTGAGGGCAATAAGGCGCTGCGCCGCTTCGATGGCGCCGGAAAGGTCTCCCGTGCGCTCCAGCGCCATGACCAGGCCGTTCCACGCCAGCGCCAGCGAGGGGTCGAGCTCGACCGCCCGGCGGTACTGCCCGGCCGCCTGCTCGAAGCGCTCTTCAATGTAGTGCTGAAAGGCATCCCGGTAGATCTCGCGCGCCTTGTCCATGGCTTTCCATTATACTGCCTTTTCCCCAGGCCGGCGCCCCGCGCCGGAGCGCCCCCCACGCGAAGGAGCCAACATGAGCTACGGCCCCCGCCGCCCCAGGTTCAAGTGGATTGCTGTCACGCTGCTGCTTTTGTTCGTGGTCATTGTCCTGGCCACCTGGTCGGGCGACGATGCGCCGGAGATCGAGCCGGGCAGCGCGCTGGTGATCACCATGCAGGGCGCCCTGCGGGAAAGCCCGGACGATTCCCTGTTCGGCGCGCTCTCGGGCGAGGGCGGCGCCTCGCTGCTCGATGCCGTGGCCCGGCTGCGCAAGGTGCGGCACGACGAGCGCATCGAAACCGTCGTGCTGCGCATGCGCGGGCTGGGCGCCGGCTGGGCCCGGGCGGGCGAGTTGCGCGCGGCGCTGGCGGCGCTCGGCGAGGCCGGCAAAACCACAGTCGCCGTGATGGAGTTCGAAGGCTACGGCAACATCTCCTATTACCTGGCCAGCGCGGCCGATCAGGTCGTCATCGCGCCGGCTGCGCACAACCCCTTCCTGGGCCTGGCCGGCGAAAGCTACTACCTGGGCGGCTTCCTGGAGTACCTCGGCATCGAGGTCGAGTACGAGCGTATCGGGCGCTACAAGACCGCCGTGGAAACACTGGCGCACAGCGAGGCGAGCGACGCCGGCCGGGAAATGACCGCATCGCTGATCGACTCGGTGAACCGGGTTTTCCTGGATGCGATTTCGGAATCGCGAGGCATCAGCAGGGCAACACTCGCCGAGCTGATCGACCGCGGGCTGACCACGCCGGAGGAAATGGTCGAAGCCGGCCTGGCCGACTCGGTCGCCTGGTATGACAGCATGATGGATTCGCTCGGCTCTCCGTCGGTGGTGAGCGCGAGGACCTACGACAGTGTTCCCCTTTCGGCGCTCGGCATTCGCAGCGGCGGCCGCATCGCCCTGGTGTATGGCGACGGCCCGGTGGTGGTGGATGCGGGGGGCTCGGGCGGCGACCCTGTCATGTCCGCGAACAAGGTGGGCGCCGCACTGCGCAAAATCGCCAAGGACGACGCCATCAAGGCGGTGGTGTTTCGCATCAACAGCCCGGGCGGCTCGCCCCTGGCCTCGGACATGATCTGGCGCGAGGTCATGCGCCTCAAGGAGAAAAAGCCCGTCGTCGTTTCGATGTCGGACACGGCTGCCTCGGGCGGCTACTACGCGGCCAGCGCGGCCGATCACATCGTCAGCAACCCCGCCACGCTGACCGGCTCCATCGGCGTGTTTGCGATTCGCCCGTCGCTCGCCGCGCTCTACGACAAGCTCAAGATCGGAGTCGAAACCCAGACGCGCGGCGCGCGCGCCGACCTGGTGCTTTCGGACGGGCCGCTAAGCCCGGGCGCGCGCGAGGTACTGAAGCGCAGCGTGGACGAGATCTACAAGGTCTTCCTGCGGCGTGCCCACATCGGGCGCGACATGCGCATGTCGCAGGAAGAAATCGACGCGGTCGGCCAGGGGCGCGTCTGGACCGGCGCCCAGGCCATGGAGGTCGGCCTGGTGGATGAGCTGGGCGGACTGGTCGATGCGGTGGCGGCAGCCAAGCGCATGGCGGGCATCGACCCGGGGCTGTCCGTGGAGCTGGTGGAGTACCCGGGGCCGAAATCCATCTTCGAGCAGATCGACGATTTGCTGGACGGCGGCTTGCAGGTCGCCGTTACCCTGCCGGGCGTGCCGGACGCACTGCAAAGGGCGGCGCGGACTTTGCAGCACTTCGAGAGCGGTGCGCCGCTGCTCCTGCCGCCGGTGTGGGTGGAGATTCGCTGAGGCGCCCAACGTGACGCGGGCCGGGCCAGCCCGGTGTGCATCGGCGCGGGCGCGGGCCTGTGTGCGCCGACGCGATGCGGCGCGGCCGGCCCGGCACGGCGCGCCCGCCCGTCCGCACGCGTGTTCAGCAAGGCGCGCATCAACCGATCAACCGATCAACCGAACAACCCGTCAACCAAGCAACAAGTCAACAGGCCACAAGTCAACAGGCAACAGGATCAACACGACCATGGCAACCGTCAGCGCCGGGGACGGCGTCAAACTCTACGCAGAAGCGCACGGTGAGGGCGTTCCGCTGATCCTGTCACCCGGCTACTGCCAGACCCACGAGAACTTTCGCGCACAGGTAGAGCCGCTGGCCGCGGCCGGCTACCGGGTGGTGCTCTGGGACTACCGGGGCCACGGCCGCAGCGAAGCGCCGGAAGACCCGGCGGCCTACAGCATCGAGCAGGTGGTGGACGACCTGGACCGGGTGCTGGAATGGGCGGCGCCCGGCGCGGCGGAGGAGGGAGGCGCCGTGGTGGGCGGGCTCTCTTTCGGCGGGCTGGCCTCGCAGCACTACGCGCTGCGCCTGCCGCACAAGGTGCGCGCATTGTTGCTGATCGCCAGCGGCCCGGGTTTCAAGAACCCGAAGATGCAGGCGCAGTGGGAGGCGCAGGTCGGGCGCACTGCGGACTATCTGGAGAAGCGCGGCTTTTCCGGCTACGCCTCCGGGCGCGCCGCGGCAAGCGCCGTAGGGCTGAAGCCGGAACTGCCGCACGCGCAGCGGGCGGGACGCGCGATTGAAGCGCAAAACCCGGGCGGCGTGGCGCGCTTCGGCCGGCGCGTGTCCGGCCCCGCGCCCGCCACCATCGACAGGCTGGGCGAGATCACGGCGCCTGCGCTGGTGCTGGTGGGCGATTTGGACCGCGCCTACGAGCGGGCCGCCCAGGTGATGGCCGCCAAGTTGCCGAACGCAACCCTGGTGACGATTCCGGAAGCCGGGCACTGCGTGAACATCGAAGCCGCCGAGGCCTTCAACCGCGCCGTGCTCGACTTTTTGTCGGCGCAGCGATAGACACAAGTACGCGGGGTAGGAGCAGGCCGCACGCGTCGGTGCGTTGCCGGCGCGGGCGCACCGGGACGGCGGGCCAGGAGCAAGGGCTTTGAAGCGGGCGCAGAGCCCGGGCGACGCGGCGCGCCGGGACGGGCGCAGGCGCGTGCGACGAGGGCGAGCGTTTTTCGAAGCGGGCGCAGCGATCATGCAGCGCGCCGGGCGGGAGCAAACACAAATGGGCAAAAGCTACGACGCCATCGACGATAGGCTGCAGCGCTTCATCGCAGAGCAGCACGTGTTTTTCGTGGCCAGCGCGCCGCGCGAAGGCGGCCATGTCAACCTTTCGCCCAAGGGCGTCACCGGGCTCAAGGTGATCGGCCCGGACGAAGTGGCGTATCCGGACATGATCGGCAGCGGCGCGGAAACCATCGCCCACCTGCGCGAGAACGGACGCATCACACTGCTCTTCTGTTCGTTCAGCGGGCCGCCACTGCTATTGCGCCTTTACGGAAAGGGCCGCGTGCTGGAGCCCGGCGACGAAGGCTTTGCGGAGCTTGCGGCGCACTTCGCCGACCAGGGCAATACGCGGGCGCTGATTCACGTCAAGGTGGAGCGGATCAGCGACTCCTGCGGCTACGGCGTTCCGCTGTACCAGTACGAAGGCGAGCGCCCGCAGTTCGACGAATGGACGCGCGCCAAGGGCCCCGAGGGTTTGCGCCGCTACCAGCTCAAACACAACATGGAAAGCATCGACGGCCTGCCCGCCCTGCGCGGCGCCGCGCTCGGGGCGGAGGCCGAAGACACTTAAGCGGGGGCGTGGTGTGAGCGCGCGCGGCCTGCCCGCGTGACCACGCAGCGCTCGCGGGTCGCCGGGTCGCACAGGCCGCATGCTTCGCTCGTCCGGGTTTTGCGGGCCGCCGCTTTGCACAAATTGGCGCGGGCGCGGTGTGTGAGTGCGCGCCCCTCAGGCGCCGGGCGCTTTCGCTTGCTCCGCCTGCTCCGCCAGGCGGCGCAGGGCGCGGCTGCCGCCCCGAAAGTGGTAAGCGTCCAGGCCCGCGGCGCGCATGCGCTCCGCCAGGTGCGCGCTCATGGCGCCGTGCTCGCAGTAGGTCACGTACACCCGGTCTTTGGCGAAGGAACAGTGCGCCTCCATGGCGTCGCCGAACTCGAGGTTCACTGCATCCGGGTAGTGCCACTGACGGTAGGCGCTCTGCGTGCGCAGGTCGATCACCACGGCCGCCTCCGGAACGTGATCGGTTTCCAGCGACGACGCGCCGGCTTCGCCCGTCGCCGCCTCGGCTTCCGCCTCCGCCGCGCGCAGGTCGATCACCTCGCGTCCCTGCACCGCGCGCTCCAGCAGGGCCTCGTCCAGCGCTCCTTCTTCCTTTTCGACCTGGCCGCGGCGCGCGGCGGTGGCGGGGCGACGCGGCGTGAGCGCGCAGTACTCCTCCACCTTCGCCGAAAGCTCGCCGGTGCCGATGCGGTGCGCCTGTTCGATGATCTCGCCCTTGTTAGAGCCTGCCAGCGGGCGCAGGATGGGCAGCGCCGCCCCCGCGCCGATGGTCTTCAGGTTGACCAGGGTTTGCGACGACACCTGCCCGATCGCTTCGCCGGTCACCAGGGCCAGCGCATCGCGCGCTTCCGCCACCTGTTCGGCGGCGCGCAGCATGCGCCGCTTCAAAATCACCTGCCAGAAACGCGCGGCGCTTTTTTCTTGCAGGTCGCGCGCGATGTCGCCGAATTCCACGATGTGCAGGTACGGTCGCATGCCGTGGCCCCAGCGCCGGTTCAGTGCGCGAATCACGCGCAGGCTGCCGAGGCGGTGCTCGCTGCCCCCGATGTTGCAAAACAGGTAGTCCAGCGCCACGCCGCGGCGCAGCATCTGCCATGCAGCCACCGCGGAGTCGAAACCGCCGGAGACAAGCGCCAGCGCGCGGCCGCTGCTGCCCACCGGCAAGCCGCCTTCGCCCGGCAGGGTTTCGTCGAAAAAGTAGGCGCGCCCTTCGTAGAGTTCGATGCGCGCGCACACTTCCGGGTGGCCGAGGTCAACCCCGGCGGAAACGCCGCGCAGTCGCTCGCCCAGCGCGACTTCGATTTCGCGCCCGCGGGGTGTGCCGGGTATGGGCGTTCCGACGCGCCGTGCGCGCACCGCGAAACGGCGGCCCGTGACCTGCTCGCGAAAGCAGGCCTCGCCGAAGGACACGATTTCGTCCAGCGCCTCGCCGGGGCCTTCCACTGCGACGGACAGCGACTGAATGCCGAACACGCATTGCAGCGCGGCCGCCGCCCGCGAAGCGTCTGCCGCATCCACGAAGATGCGGTCGTAACGGCTGTGCACGCGGGCCGGCGTTCCGGCCTCGGCCAGGGCGTCCTGCATGTTGTGCAGCAGGCGCGCGACACACTGCTTGCGCGTGGCCCGGGCCTTGGTGGAAATCTCCCCCGAGAGCCGGACCAGGATGCGCTTCGTAGTACGGTGAGTGGACACGGGGCGTACAAATTAGCAAGCGGCGGTTGGCCCAGGCGATACGGACGGCGGGCAGGCTGTACGAGCGCTGTGCTTACGGGATTCAGCCTGGTGAGCGAAGCGTGGCAGCCATGCGAAGTTGCCCGGCGCCTGCGGGGCCGCGACTTGCCAACGGACGGGGCCGGCCGACCGCTGGCTGGCCGTATCGCCGGTCGCCGCGCCAGGCCGCTGCCGGCGGCCGGCCCCGATTCAGGTCGACACAAGGACGACACAGGCGCCGAGGCGAGGGCCTGGCGGAGCGCCTGTTTGCAAGCGCGCATGGAAAAGGCCCCCCGGTACTTCCGGGGGGCCTACGTCAACCCGGGGCGATGGGCCCCTGCCGGGCCGCCCTTTTGGGGCGAGCGTCGGCGCGAGTTTCTCCCGCCGCCAGGAACCGAAGGTGAGCGCGCCCTGTGCCACCATTCGGCCCAAGCCGGGTTGGCTCCACGGGGGATGTTAAAACACAAAGCGTGCCAACCCCCGCCCTCGGCGAGAATATCCCCCAAGTCATTGTAAATAAAGGGAAAACTCGGAAGCTCCCCGCTTCCCCCGGCGGCGCCCTCGCCGCAACATTTGTTTGCGCCGGGGCGGGGCAGGCTGCGGCGCCTCTCGGATGGCAGATTCGCATCAGCCCCCCGCATTCGGGCGCATTTGGGGCTGTACAGCCCGCCGGGCCTCTCCGGGAGCGGAGCGCAAGCCCTGGATGCTGCCACAATTCGTGGCGCCTGCGGACGGCGCCCTGACGCGGCGCATCTGCGGCAAGCGGCGGCAAGCGGCGGCAAGCCCCGGGCCCTCTCCAAATCGTGTAGCTTATTGCGGTTTGGGCGGCGCCGGGTTATTCAAATGGGGTCGCCTTCGGGGCGGGATGTGCGCCCGGCCCCGGGCCCGGCAGCGCCGCTCTGCTCCGGCGAGCAACGGGCGGGGCTTGCAAAGGGCGAGGTTCCGGAGCAGGCAACAGATCTGAAAAACGCCGCGCCGAACGCGAGCAGAACGCACGCGCGGGTCGGCAAGGGGAGAGCAGTCGATGTCCAGCAAGGCAGTGTTTCGGCTTTTGGCCCTGTGCTTTGTGCTTGGCATGGCGACGCCCGGCCAGGTCGCCTGGAGCCAGGAAGAAAGCGAAGGCGAAGAAGCGGAAGAGGACGTTTTCGAAGGCCTGGAAGAGATCGTGGTGACTGCAGAGCGCCGCGAGCAATCGGTGCAGGACATCGCCCAGGCGATCACGGCGCTCAGCGCGGAAGACCTGGACCGCTCCAACATCGAAGACATTCACGACCTGCAATACCAGGTGCCTTCGCTGCAGGTTACAGGCGGCCTGCCGCAGCCCACCCTGCGCGGCATCGGCCAGGACATTACGGCGCCCAGCACCGACCCCGGCTTCATCCTGCACGTGAACGGCACCTACGTGACCCAGCTCGCCGTGGCGCTGCTCGGTTTCCACGACATGGAGCGCGTGGAGGTGCTGCCCGGCCCCACGGCCATCGACTACGGCCGCTCCACCACGGGCGGCAGCATGAACTTCATCTGGAACCGCGCGCGCATGGACGAGACCTCTCTCACCGGCGACTTCCAGGCGGGCACGCTCGATGCCGCGCGCATCCGCGCCCAGTTGAACTACGCCATTTCGGACGAGCTGGCCGGGCGCTTTTCGGTTTCGCAGGTTTGGGCGCCGCGTCCTTTCGAAACCGCGGCCAAGTACGGAACGCCCATCGGGGACGGCCAGAAGTTTTCGGCCAACGCGCTCGGCGCCGGCCTCGCGCTGCGCCACGCCCTGCACTGGACGCCCAGCGAGGACTTCACCGCAGACATTTTCCTGCAGTACACCTACGACGATACGCCCGGCGGCGCCGTGCGCGTCAGCCAGGACTGGCCCGAGTACGGCGCGGAGCAGAGCCCGCTCTTCGGCGGCCCGCCGGACTACACGGGCGCCACGCCCAACCCGACCGACCCCGGCAAGCTGGTCCACAACCGGCGCACCGACCAGAGGTACGAAACGGTCTGGGCCCAGCTCATCCTCACCTGGGACTTTGGCGACTACGTGGTCACCAGCAACTCCAACTACCAGTACTGGGACTTCGCGCTCGACAAGGACTGGGACGGCTCGGACGTGGATGCCGAGCGCCTGGTGCTGCTCAGCTCGGACATCGGCCTCGCGCAGGAGCTCACCTTCGCCTCGAACTTCGAGGGCCCCCTGAACTTTTTGATCGGCGGCAACCTGCAGACCAGCAATGCGCCGGACGTGGAACTCGACATCTGGGACTACCAGCAGAATGAGGCGGCGGCCAACTTCGCAATTCTGGATGTTTTCAACTTCGGCGGTTTCGCGACCGGAGGAGCGCTGGCAAACGTGTGCGGGCCGAACGGAGATGCGACCTGTCTGTTCCAGCCGCTTCCCGAAGACCACGCCACCTTCGCGCTGCACGCCACCACCAAGACCCGCCTGCTGGGGCTCTTCACCCGCGTGAACTACGACTACTCCGATGCTTTTCGCATCACGCTGGGCGTCCGCTACAGCAGCACCGAGCGCGACTGGGAAGACAGCTCGCTCTTCGATGTCTTCATCGAACCCTACGATTTGGACATTCCGGGTGCACTGCTTTCACCAACGGTTTTCCTTACGACAGAAGGGACTGCCACTTTTCTGAAGAGCCTGGGCCTTCTGCCACCGAATTTCGAACTGGGTGAGGATCAAGCCGATCAAATTGCGCTGCTGACCCGGCTTGGCCCCGGCTCGCTGAATAACGCCCCCGCGGCGCCGGGCCTCGCCCCGCAGACCTTTGGGCCCTGCGGCGGGGTTTTCCCCTACACCAACACCAACACCCCCACAGGCGTTCCCATTCCCAATGATCCCCTGCTCGGCTGCCCGCCTGAGGCGCGCGCAGCCGCGCAGACGTTCAGGCACGAGTGGGAATCGTATGACGGCCTGTTTCGCATCGAGTACCGGCCCAGCGACGAGGCGCTGCTCTACGGCTACATCTCCACCGGGCAGCGCCACGGCGGTTTCAACTGGTTCGAGGCGCGCCCCTTCAAGCCCGAAAAGATCGTCGCCTACGAAGTGGGCGCCAAGACCGAGTCGCGCGATCGCACCTGGGTGTTCAACAGCGTCGCCTTCATGTACGACTACACCGACAAGTTCGTCTCCACCATTCTGGGCAGCGTCACCACCACCCAGAACGTCGGCGACGCCCGCGTGTACGGCTTCGAATTCGAGCTGCACTACCGGCCGAACCGCAACCTGCGCATCGATGCGGCCCTGGGCTACCTGGATACGGAACTGCTCGACGACTACTTCACCGAGGACAACAGCAACGACTGGACCAGCGAGGTTAACCCGACCAACTACTGCCATGAAAACCGGCTTGGCGACCGCCACGGAACCGGATCCAACTGCAGTCTCGAAACCACGCCCCAGGAACTGCTCAACCTGAAGGGCAACGCGCTGCCGAAGTCGCCCGAGTGGACGTTCTCCTTCGGCATGGAGTACAACATCGAGCTGCTGAGCGGCGCCACGCTCACGCCGCGCATCGACTTCTCCTGGCGCGACGACTACAACCTGGGCCAGTACGACAAC
>CAZJXU010000190.1:0-7232 GCA_964550095.1 uncultured Spirochaetales bacterium
CTTGCGCCCCAGCCCCGGCCGCCGCGCGCCCGGGCAAAACGCGCGCCTCGCACCGAGGCAACGCGCCTCGCATCGCGCCCGGTCGGCCAACGCGCCCCACATCGAAGGAGAACACATGGACCTGCAGTACGGACCCGAATACGAGACCTTTCGCAAAGAGGTGAGCGCCTTTCTGAAAGACGCCTGGCCGCCCAGGGACATGGACAAAGAGGCGTCCTTCAAGGACAAGGCGGTGGCGTTTCGCAAGCACGCCATCTCCGCCGGTTACCTGGCCCGTTCGATTCCGAAAGCCTACGGCGGCTCCGAGCAACCCGCCGACGCGCTGCGCGCCCAGGTGATTCGCGAAGAGTTCGGCCGCGTCCACGCGCCGATGGAGCATCCGGGCATCGGCACCATGATGCTGGTCCCGACGCTGCTGGAGCGCGGCGAAGAGTGGCAAAAGCAGAAGTGGGTGGAAGACACCGTGCTCGGCAACGTGGTCTGGTGCCAGGGCTACAGCGAGCCGGGCTCCGGCTCCGACCTGGCCTCGCTCAAGACGCGCGCCGAGCTGACGGGCGACGAGTGGGTCATCAACGGGCAGAAAATCTGGACTTCCGGCGCGCAGCACGCGGACTACATGTTCTGCCTGTGCCGCACCGAGCCCGAAGCGCAGAAGCACGCGGGCATTTCCTACCTGCTGATCGACATGAAACAGCCGGGCATCGACGTGCGCCCGCTGCGGCAGATGACCGGCAGCGCCGACTTCAACGAGGTCTTCTTCAACAACGCCAAGACCCCCGCGGACTGGATTGTCGGCAAGCGCGGCGAGGGCTGGCTGGTCTCGCGCACCACGCTGAAGCACGAGCGCAACTCCATCGGCAGCGCCGCGCAGATAGAGGCGATGTTCAACGGCCTTTTGGAGCTGGCCAAAAAGCGCACCATCGACGGCGCGCCCGCCATCGAGAACCCCGCCATCCGCCAGCGCCTGGCGGCCCTGGAGGGCTACGTGCAGGCGCACAAGTACTCCGGCTACCGGCAGCTCACGGCGGGCATACGCGGCGAGTCGCCCGGCATCATCCAGCTGATGAACAAGATCCACTCGACCAACATCGGCGACGAGACGGCGAAGATCGCACTCGACCTGCTCGGTGAAGATGCGCTGACCGACCCGATGGGCGGCTTCGGCGGCATCGGGCGCAGCGCCGAGGATGCGGCCGGCTGGATGGGGCACTACATGGGCTCGCTGGGCATCGCCATTGCAGGCGGCACCGCCAACATTCAGCGCAACGTCATCGCCGAGCGCGGCCTCGGCCTTCCCCGCGACTACTTCGCGGACGCACACAAGAGGTAAAGGGCGTCATGGATTTCGGACTCTCGGAAGAACAGAACCAGTTGCAGCACAGCATCCGCCAGTTCCTGGCGGCTGAGAACGACCCGAACAAGCTGCGCGCGCGCTTCGATTCCGACCAGGATTTCGACGAGGCCTTCTGGCGCGGCATGGTCGAACTCGGCCTCGGCGGCCTGCTGATTTCCGAAGCGCATGACGGCGCCGGGCTGGAACTGCTCGACGCCGCGCTGACCGCCGAGGTGCTGGGCGAGGGCGCTGCCCCCGGCCCCTTCATCTTCCACACCCTGGCGGGGCTGGCGATTGAACTGGGCGGCAGCGATGCGCAGAAGCAGGCCTGGCTGGCAAAGCTCGCCACCGGCGAAGCGCTGGGCACGGTGGCCTTTGCCGAGGGCGGGGGCGCCTGGCTGCCGGAACAGTGGACCCTGAAAGGCGAAGCGCTCTCCGGCGACAAACTGCTGGTCCCCTTCGCGCCGCATGCCGACGTGATCGTGGTGGGCTGCGCGGGCGGCGGTCTGGCGCTGGTAACGCCCGGCGCTTCCGGCCTTGCAATCGAGCCCTTCGGCGGCATCGACCGCACGCGCCGCAGCGCCACCTTGCACTTCGACAAAACCCCGGCAGAGCCCATGCCCGGCGGCCCGGAAGTCGCGCAGCGGGTCTGCGATGCGGGCCTGGTGCTGCTGGCGGCCGACGCCTTCGGCGGCGCGCATCGCTGCGTCGAAATGTCGGTGGCGTACGCCGGCACGCGCGAACAGTTCGGCGTGAGCATCGCGCACTTCCAGGCATACAAGCACCAGCTCGCCAACATGGTGCTGGACGTGGAGCCCGCGCGCGCCCTTTACTGGTACGCGGCGCACGCCTTCGACCACGCCCCCGAAGAGGCCCGGCGCATGGCCGCGCTCGCCAAGGCGCACCTGGGCGCGCGCTACATGCAAACCGCGCGCGACGCGGTGGAAGCGCACGGCGGCATCGGCTTCACCTGGGAATGCGACGTGCAAATCTGGTTCAAGCGCGCGCTCTTCGACCACACCTGGCTGGGCACGCCGGAACGGCACCGGGAGCGCGCCGCGCAACTGGCCGGCTGGTAGGCGCTTGCCGGGCGGCCCCGCGACTCGCTTGCCGGGCCGCGCTCCGGGGGGGCAGCCGGCGTCTGAAACTGCATGGGCCTCCCGCCGTCGCTTCGCGGCGTGAGGCTGAACTCACGGAGTTCAGCTTTGCCACCTGCGCGCGGCGCCGTGCGAAGTTTTTTTCGATTGCGTGGTCGTGACTTGCCGGCGGACGGGGCCTGACGCGACGCTTGGGGCGGCAGGCCGTGCCGACGCCCGCTGCGGGCTGTCGTTTCGGCCACGCAACATCAGGGAATTCCGCACGGCTATCGCGTTACGATAGTCAGGCAGAAATTCTGTGAACGACGGCTGCCGACCGACCGTATCGACGCCCGCCGTCGCTTTGCGATAGCGGCCGGTCGCGAGTCACAGGGCCGCGTTTCCGCTCGGCCCGCGCATGCCGACCGCCTCGGCCATCTGCTCCGGACCGACTTCAGCCTCCCCCGAAAGATCGGCGATGGTGCGCGCCACCCGCAGGGTGCGATGCGCGCCGCGGGCAGACAGCGCCAGCCGATCGACCGCGCGCCCCAGCAGGGCGCGCGCGTCCGGCGTCGCCCGGGTGAGATCGTCGAGGAAATCGACGGGGATGGTCGCGTTGAGCCGGCAGCCGTGCGGGGTCAGCCGGCGCGCCTGGATTTCGCGCGCTTCGCGAATGCGCTTCAGCACCGCGTCGCTGTTTTCCGCGGCGGCATCGGGACGCGCGTCCAGTTGTTTCCACGGCACCGGGCGCACGCCCACGTGAATATCGACGCGGTCGAGCAGCGGGCCCGAGAGCTTGGCGTTGTAGCGTTCGATGGCGCCGTCGTCGCAGCGGCAGTCGCGCGCGCCGCTGCGATACCAGCCGCAGGGGCAGGGGTTGGCGGCTGCAACCAGTTGAAAGCGCGCGGGGAAGGGGAGGCGCAGCGTCGCCCTGGAGATGACGACGCGGCCGTCTTCCAGCACCTGGCGCAGGGACTCGAGACTGGGGCGGTCGAACTCCGGCAGCTCGTCGAGAAAGAGCACGCCGTGATGGGCGAGGGAGACTTCGCCCGGCCTTGGCGGCACGCCGCCGCCCAGCAGTCCCGCCCGCGTGGCGGAGTGATGCGGGGCGCGGAAGGGGCGCTCAGCGACCAGCGGCGTGGTGGGGTCGAGCAGGCCCGCGGCGCTCCAGATGCGCGTGGTCTCCACGGCCTCGGGGAGTTCCAGGGCGGGCAGCAGCCCCGGCAGCACCCGGGCCAGCAGGGTCTTGCCCGAACCGGGGGCGCCGCGCATCAGCAGGCCGTGCCCGCCCGCGGCCGCAATCTCCAGGGCGCGGCGCGCGGCGGCTTGCCCGCGCACCACGGAAATGTCGGGCGCCTTGCGCTGCACCTTCTGAAAACTTCGCTTGGCGTCCGGCAGGGATTCGCCTGCGACCAGGGCATCGACCACTTCGCCCAGGCTCTCGGCCAGTTGCACCTTCGGCTTCGGCGCCAGCGCCACCTCCGGCCCGTTTTCCCGCGGTGCGATGATGCGCTTGCAGCCCGCCTGCTGCAGGGCGAGCACCTGCGGCAGGGCGCCGCGCACGGCGCGCAGCCTGCCGTCCAGCGCCAGCTCTCCGACCAGGCCCAGCCCCTCGGTGGCTTCCGGGGTGACGGCCCCCGAGGCGGCCAGGATGCCGACCGCGATGGGCAGGTCCAGCCCCGCCCCCGACTTGCGGATTTCCGCCGGCGCCAGGTTCACGGTGATGCGCCGGTCCGGGAAGTGGTGGCCGATCGCCGCCACCGCAGCCCGCACGCGCGCGGCGCTTTCGCGCACCGACGCTTCCGGCAGGCCCACGATGTCCACCCGGGGCAGCTGCGAGGAAAGCCGCACCTCCACTTCCACGGGCGCGCCGTCCACGCCGGAAAGTGCGCCGCCGAGTACTCGTGACATGTTTGTTCTCCCTGGGTGGGGCCTCCCGCGTGCGGCCTGGCCGGCGCCGCCGCCGGACGCTGCCGGGCCGGGCCGGCCGTTTCAGTTGCCAAGGCAGGCGGCGTGCGCCGGAATCGGGTGAGGCGCCCTGCGTCGCCGGGCATTCTTCTGCCTGGTATGTGCATCGCCGCGCAAAAAGGTTTCACGCTTTTTCGGCACAGCCGGGCGGAGGCCGGGGCGCCGCAGCCGGGCGGCGGGCGCGGGGCCGGCGAGGTCAGCGGCGTGCCGAAACGCGGCTGCCGGGTCGGCGATACAGCCGGGGGATTTTCGACCGATACGGCGGGGACCGCCGCCGCAGCCGGGCGGAGGGCGAAATGCGTCCACGGCGTTCGCACGAGAGGGCTTTGCGACTCGTGGTCGATAGGGCCGACCACGCCGGTGGGTCAGTCAGCCCTCGCCGGCGAAAGGGACCGGGGGCGATACGGCAGCGGGCCCGCGGCGAGACGACCGGGGGTTTTGCGATCAATACGGTCGATCGCCGTTGCTTTGCGGCAGCGACCGGCCCTGCAGGTGGGTAAGCCGGCTGGTTAATCAACCCAGGTCTTTTGATCAACCAGAGACGGCCCGGCGAATCAGGGCCAGCCCGGTTTGGTGAATTGAAAAACAGCGCTCGATAGCGAATTTCGGAATTCGTGATGTCAGGAATCGGCGCCGGTTTCAGCCTTCAGAGTTCGTTGCCTGCCGGGTTTCGGATTTCCCGCCGCTTCAGTTTTCCGTTTTCGTAAAAAGAAACCACGTCGATGCCGCCATCGCCGTCGCGGTCTTCTTCCCGCATGGCGAGCAGCGTGTCGCCTCCGACCTGTTCGTAGGTCTCGAAGGTGTCTGCGGCGCCGTCCTTGTTGCTGTCGCGCTCGATGCGTCCGATCACCTCGCGTCCGTTGTGCTCTCCGAAGTCGGTCCAGGTGTCGAGGCGCCCGTCCAGGTCCGTGTCTTCTTCAACGCGCGCGAGTTCCCGGCGCGTGTAGCGAATCACGCGGTCCGGGTTGCCGTCGTAATCGGAATCGTGCTGCTCCGTCACCAGGTTGGTCTTTTCAAAAATGTAAACGGCATCGGGCGCGCCGTCCTTGTTGTGGTCCACTTCGCGGCGCGTCATCAGGCCGCTTCTTCCATAATGCTGCCACTCGTCGGGCGCCCCGTCGCCGTCTTCGTCCAGCCGCAGTTCGGCGATCAGGCCCCCCCGGTACAGCGTCCAGGAATCCATGCGCCCGTCGTAGTCGCGGTCGAACAACTTGCGCAGCGCGTCGCCGTTTTCCGGGTCGTGGTAGCGCACTTCCTCGGGGGCGCCGTTGCGGTCCGCGTCGAGTGAGCGGGCCAGCACCTTGCGCGCGGGCTCGCCGTCCCAGGCGCCGTCGGGGATGGTGAAGTAGCTCTCCTCGTAGATGGAGGCGGGAAGCACGCGCTCTTTGGGTGCGCTGGGCGCCCGGCGCGCATCGTCTTCCGGCTCGAGCAGCAGGGCGGCGCCGAGGCCGCCGGTTTCACCCGCTTCGATTTCCCGCAGCAGGTCTTCCTGCCGGCGCAGCTCATCGCGGATGGCGCTTTCCAGTGTGCCCTGGATGCGGGTTTCGCGTTTCCTGCTGGTCTGTATTTCGCGTTCGAGTTCCAGATCGCGCTCGGCTTCGTTCCGGGGCGGCCTGCCGCCGCCGCCGCTGTTGGCCGCCAGCGGCACCTCGCCGGTGACGGCGCCGTAAATGCCCAGCACCACGGCGCCTGCTGCCGCGCCGACCGGCCCACCCACCTGGCCGCCGAGAATGCCGCCCAGCACCATGCTGTCCATGGCCGCACTGCCGTGGCCGGGCTTGGCGTCGGCGTCTGCGACGCCCTGTGCCCCGGCGTCGGCGGACGGCGCAGCCCGAACGTCCGGCACCTGCTGCGCGCGCTCCGTGTCGGCCGCGACATCGGCGCCTTGCCCGGCGGCCTTGGCGGCGCCTGCGTCCTTGTCCGGCGGCGGGAGGTCCGCGACATCGGCGTCCGCCCCGGGTCCTGCAGCGCCTGCGTCTGCATCCCGGCCAGCGCCGCCCGCGGAGAGATTTTGCCGCGCGGCTTCGGCGTCGTCCGCAGCAAGGGCGTCTTGCCCCGCAGCGGCGGGGGCGCTTTGCAGAGCCGCGGCAGGGGCGTCTTGCGGCGCCTCGGCATTCGAGCCGCCCGCGGCGGCTGCCTCCGGGGCGTCTTCAGGAGGCGTGGCCGCGCCGGCCCCCGCGCCCGTCAGCAAGGCCAGAGCGAGCAGCGCCGCCGCGCCGAAACGCGGGAGGCCGAAACCGTGGATGGGGGCGCGATGCATGCGAGGCTCCTGCTTCCATCGGGCCGGCGTCCTCCGGCGACGGCCCGCCGGGCGCCCGGGTCAAACGCCCGGCCCTCGGAGGATGTTACCTCCACCAGGGGCGCGAGCGCAAATTCGCCCATGCGGGCCTGCAAGCGTCCAGTCACATGCCGGACAGTCTTTTCCAATCTGGAAGTAAGACTGAAAAACCAGGTTCTCATGAGGCGCGCCGGGCGCCCGCCTGCCCGGAATTCTGGTAAAGTATCCGAAGCGGGCCCGGCCTGTCGGAAGACGGGGCCTGGAGCTTGCGATGTCGGCCCTGCCGACCGCCTCCGCCCCGCCCCAGGACGACACACGCCCGCCCCGGCAAGGACTCCGCATCATGCCCAACAAAGAACTGCCGATCGGCATCCAGAACTTCCGCGAAGTCCGCGAAAGCGGCTACTACGTGGACAAGACCGCCTTTGCGAAGCTGCTGATCGACAAGGGCAAGCACAACTTCCTCTCCCGCCCGCGCCGCTTCGGCAAGAGCCTGTTCGTCAATACCCTGAAGGCGCTGTTCGAGGGCAAGGAGGAATTGTTCCGGGGGCTTTACATCCACGACAAGTGGGACTGG
>CAZJXU010000191.1:0-16626 GCA_964550095.1 uncultured Spirochaetales bacterium
GTGCAGGTCCCTGTCGCGCGCCGCGCCCCCGCCCGCCGCGCGACAGGGACCTGCACTGATGTCCGGGCAAAGCCAGGCCTTTCGCTTTTCGCCCGAACTGGATGCGCAAACGGCCGGGGCGGCAAAGCGCATCAGGGCGGCGCGCTCGGTGACGGCGCTGACCGGCGCGGGCATTTCCGTGGAAAGCGGCATCCCGCCCTTTCGCGGCCCGGGCGGGCTGTGGACCCGCTACGGCGAGCCGCCGCTGGACGGCTACCAGCGCTTCGTGCGGGACCCGGCCGCCTTCTGGCGCGAGCGCCTGCACCCCACCGAGCCCTGGGCCAAGGGCCTGCACGAAACGCTGAAGGCGGCAAAGCCGAACAAGGGGCACCAGGCGCTGGCCGAATTGGAAGCGCTCGGCTGCCTTGACGCGCTCATCACCCAGAACGTGGACGACCTGCACCGGCAGGCGGGCCAGCAGAAGCTGCTGGAGATACACGGCAACCACGCCCTGCTCCGCTGCAGCCGCTGCCACGCGCGCTTCGAGCCCCGGGAAATCGAAGTGGACGAGGCGCAGCTCCCGCCCCACTGCCCGAACTGCGGCGGCATCGTGAAAGGCGACACGGTGTCCTTCGGCGAGCCGATCCCTCCCGATGTTCTGCACGCCTGCCAGGAAGCGGTGCGCGGCAGCGACCTGATGCTGGTGGTGGGCACCAGCGCCACGGTGTTTCCGGCGGCGGACTTTCCCCTGCAGGTGCTGCAGCGCGGCGGCGCGCTGATCGAGATCAACCCGGAAGCGAGCGAACTCAGCCACATCGCCACGGAAAGTCTGCGCGGCCCGGCGGGCGCCGTGCTGGAAGGTCTTTTGCTCCACGTCAAAAGCTCGGCCCGGAAAGGAAACACGCAGTGAACGACCAGTGCACAGGCAGCGGGGGCGACATGGAAAGGCGCCACCCGGCGAGCGTCCAGGGCGCCGGCGAACGGAACGAGCGCGGCCACGGCGCAGGCGGGCGCGGGCACGGCGCAGACGGGCGCGGCCACGGCGCAGGCGGCCACGGCACGGGCAGCGGGGGCAAAAACGGGCACGGGCTCGGCGCTTTGTTGCGCTCGCTGTTTTCTGGCATCCCCTGGCGCGAGAAGGCGGAGCGCAGCCAGACCCTGCGGCTACCGGCGCCCGCGGCCGGCGCGGTGCAGGTGGAAAACGCCAACGGCCGCACCCAGGTGTTCGGCGAAGAGCGCAGCGACATACTGGTGGAGAGCACCAAGCGCGTGCGCGCCGAAAACCGCGAGCAGGCCGAGGCGCTGCTCGACCGCGCCGTTTTGCACCACAAGGAAGATGCAGAAAAGGGCCTCGCGCTCGAAGTGGAAATGCCGGGCCGCTGGTTTCAGCGCGGCCGCGCCGACCTGGCCATTCGCGTGCCACGCGGCACGGCGGTGAGCGTGACTTCCTCCAACGGCCGCATCTTTCTTTCGGGAGTGCACGCCGCCGTCACGCTGCGTTCGAGCAACGGGGCGGTGCGCGTGTGCGACGTGGTGGGCGATGTCGAAATTTTCACCTCCAACGCCAAGGTGCACACCGAGTGCACCTGCGGCAAGCTCGTCGCGCGCTCGAGCAACGGGAGAATCCAGCTGGCCCGGCACCGCGGCTCGGTGGACGCCTCCACTTCCAACGGCACCATTCAGTGCGTCCTGCACGAACTGAACGAACAGGGCTGTCAACTCGTCACCAGCAACGGCCGCATCACCCTGGAACTGCCGGGCGACGTGGACGGCGAGCTGGATGTGCGCGTGGACAACGGGCTGATCCGCACCATGCGCGACTTCAAGTGCGCAATCCGGGAGCGCAGCGGCCGCCTCAAGGCGACGCTGGGACGCGGCGGGGCACCGATTCGACTGCGTGCATCAAACGGCGCCGTGCACCTGCGCTAGGGCGAAGCGGCGTCGGCGCGGCGGCGCCCCGATTCGACTGCGCGCATCAAACGGCGCCGTGCATTTGCGCCAGGACGAAGCGAAGTCGGCGCGAGGCCGGGAAGGGCCGGCGCACCCGCGCACCGACGGAAATACGCCGCGTGAAAGGGACCGCGCACGCGCCCGAACACCCGCCCCTGTTTATGCGCGCTCCGTCTCGGCAAGGGCAAAGAGCCGGCTGAAGGCATCCAGTGCGCGCGTCGTGCGGGGGCCCGGCCAGCTCACCAGCGTGCCGTCCACCAGGTGGATGCTGCCGCTTTGCGCAGCGGGAATGTCCAGGGCGGCCAGATCGAAGGCGTCCCGCTCGCCGAAGGCGTAGGGCTCGCTGGGCAGCAGCACCACGCGCGGCGCCGCCGCCCGAATTTGGTCTTCATCGACCAGGGGATAACGGCGCTCCTTTTCCCCCGCAAAAACATTGCGGCCGCCGCACAGGGTGAGCAAATCGTGAATGTAGGTGTCGGCGCCGACGGTCATCCAGGGGTTTTTCCAGATCGGGCAAAAGGCCTCCACCGCCTTGGTGTTGTTTGCGCGGCGCGCGCGTGCGCTTTCCAGGGCGCGGCGCGCGGGCTTCACCACGCGCTCCATGCAGTCCGCGGGTACGCCCCACGCGGCGATGTCTTCCAGCAGGCGCACCCCCGCTTCCACGGTGCGCGGGTAACACAGCCAGACCCGCAGGCCGAGCGCCTCCATCGCTTCCACGTCGCGGCGGCGGTTTTCTTCCTGGTTGACGATGACCAGCTCGGGCTCGAGGGCGGCCACCGCGCGAAGATCGGGCGTCTTGGTGCCGCCGACCTTCGGCAGCGTGCGCACCCGCTGCTCCGGGTGGACGCACCATTCGGTTACGCCTACCACGGCGTCGCCAAAGCCGAGCACAAAGAGCGTCTCGGTGATGCTCGGCACCAGCGAGACGATGCGCGCCGGACGCTGCAGCGGACGCCCGCGCTCACTCATTTGCACTCATCCAAGCGGCAGGTCATCGCGACCGAACAGCGCTTCCAGTTCGAGGCCGTGCTCGGCAAAGGCCTGCCTTGCACCCTCGCCCCGGTCCACCAGGCACAGCACGCGCCGCACCCGCGCGCCCTCGGCCTGGACCACGCGCAGCGCTTCCAGGGCGGAAGCGCCCGTGGTGGTGGTGTCTTCCAGCAGCGCCACGTCCATGCCCGAAACCGGCGCGCCCTCCACCCGGCGCCCGAGGCCGTGTGGCTTGGCTTCCTTGCGCACGAAGAAGCCGAGCAGCGCCGCTTCGTCAGAGGCGGGATCCTTGCGGCCGGCTGCGGCGAGCACGGCCGACACCAGCGGCACCGCGCCCACCGCCATGCCGCCCAGCGCGGCCACGCGCGGTCGCCCGGGCCGGTACAGCGCTTCCAGCAGCAGCTCGCCTGCCAGGCGCTGGCCCGGCGCACGCATCAGGGTTCGGCGCAGGTCCAGGTAGAAGTCGGATGTGCCGCCGTGCGCGAGCGTCACGCGCCGGCGCTCGAAAGAAAATTCGAGAATCAACTCGAGCAGCGCCTTGCGGTCGGCGAAGCTCACCGGCCGCGCATCCCGAGCATGAATTCCGCGACCAGTTTGGTGTGCAGCTCGCTGGTGCCCTCGCCGAACTCGAGCGACTTGGCTTCCAGGAGCAGCCGGCCCACTTCGTATTCTTCGCTGAGGCCGTAGCCGCCGTGAATTTGCATGGCGTCCAAGGCGTTATGCACTGCGGCCTGGCTCGCGTAGAGCTTGGCCATGCTGGCTTCCATGGTGGCGCGCGGCACGCCGGCGTCTTTCATGCGTCCTAGCTGGTACACGAAGTTGCGCGCCGCCTGGGTGCGCAGCGTCATGTCGGTGATCTTTTGCTGGATCATCTGGAACTCGCCAATCTTCTGACCGAATGCCTCGCGCTCCATGGCGTAGGGCAGCGCCAGGTCCAGGCAGCGCTGGGCCTGGCCGACGCAGCGCGCCGCGACGCTGAAGCGGCCGGTGTCGAGGGCCGAGCCGATCACGGGGAAGCCCTTGCCGACTTCGCCGAGCAGCGCGTCCTCGGGCACGAAGGCGTTATCGAAGTGCACCTCGGCGAGTTTGTCGCGCCGCAGGGTGCGCATCGGGAAGTCTCCCACCTGGATGCCTTCGGTCGCGTGCGGATCGACCAGGAAGGCCGTTACGCCCTGGTGTTTCAGGGAGCGGTCCACGCTGGCCGCCACGAAGAAGAGGCCCGCGTGCGCCGCGTGTGAGATGAACACCTTGGTGCCGCTGAGACGCCAGCCGCCCGGCACGCGTTCTGCGACGGTGGACAGGTTGGCGAGGTCCGTGCCGCCGCCCGGCTCCGTCAGGCACGCGGAGCAGATTACGTCTCCGGAAGCGACCGCGGGCAGCCAGCGCTGCTTTTGTTCTTCGCTGCCGTAGCGGAGAATGGAACCCGCCACCAGCGAGTTGGCCACCGAAATCACCGAAGCGACCACCCAGTCCACGCGTGCGATTTCTTCGCAGATGATTCCGTAGCTCACCACGTCGATAAAGGAACCGCCGTATTGCTCCGGAATCATGGGCCCCATGAAGCCCAGCTCGGGCAGCTTGGCGATCAGTTCCAGCGGGTAACGCGCCTCGCGCTCGTACCCTTCTACGTGGGGAAGGATCTCTTTTTCGGCGAAGGCGCGGGCGACGGCGCGCACCTGCTGCTGCGCTTCGCTTAAATCGAAATCCGCCTGGCGGTCAAGGGGACTTTGCATGGGCTCCTCGGCGGCAGGGGCCCGGGAGTTCGGGCCTGGGTCTGGGGGCTGTGGATTTTCCGTCGCCCGTTCCCTATTCTACACGCCCGCGCCGCCGGGTGCGCGACCGCCCCAGGGCGCCCCGAAACCGCTCGCGGCAGGCGGGGCGACGATGCCCCTGGCGCCGCGCGGCGGCGAAGCCGGGCGGACGAAACACAGATGTCCGGACTGGGCGGCGCAGGCCGGGCCAAACGCAGGCGCGGGCCGGTCGCGGGCCGGAAACAACAGGCCGTGCGGCGCGCGGGTCTCACACCAGGAGTTTTCATGCGCAAGCAAACGAAATTGCCCCACAGGAATCGCAAAAAAACGGTGCGCCGCCGGGCGCGCATCAAGAGCAAAATGCAGCGGCGACGCAGGCGCAAGAGCGGCGGCGAGCGCAAGTTCTATCGTTAGGCGTTAGTTGCACGGCGGCGCCGACCGGATTGTTAGGCGAAAGTCGTACGACGACGCCGACCGGATTTACCGACCCTTCGCAGACAGGCCGACGGATTGGCGCCCGGGTTGCGGAGTTCCCGTCGGCATGACTCCCTCGCGCGTCGTTTTGCCGCCGCGATGCAATGCCTCGCCGTTCGGGCGGGGAACCGGGGCTGCCTTGCGACCCTGTTGATCCGCCGCGGCGGTCGCATCGGAAAGTTCCCGGGTGGCGGCGTCCAGCGCTTTGTCCACGGCGTTTCTCCAGTGCTCGATTTTTTGCGCACCTTCCGCCTCCGACGGAAACAGCAACGAGCGCGATGCATTGACCAGGCCGCCTTCGAGCATGCCGCCCGCGCCCTTGCGAAAACCGGCCACCGCGTCTCGCGCCGTGCCGCCCTGTGCGCCGTAGCCGGGCGCCAGGAACAGGTTGTTCGGCATGAGTTCGCGGGCGCGACGCGCCGCTTCGGGTTGCGTAACGCCGACCACGGCGCCGAGACCCGAAAAACCGCTTTCACTTCCCGCGAGCCGCCCAGCCTCTTTGTCCAGTTGTCGCGCCAGTTTGCACCAGGCGGGCTCGCCGCCGTGCTCATCATCGTTTCCACCCGGGTGCTGAATTCTGTCGCCGTGGTCCCGGACCTGGTCACCATGTTCCCGGTCATTGCCGCCGTGGTCCTGAAAATCCGCACCGCCCGCATTGCTGGTTTTCACCAGCACGAAGACTCCCGCTCCCGACCGCTGCGCCGCCTCGATGAAGGGCTCCAGGCTTTCCATGCCGAGCCACGGGTTCACGGTCAGCGCATCCACCTGCAGCGGCGCGCCTTCTTCCAGGTAGGCGGCTGCGTAGCCCTTTGCGCTGCTGCCGATGTCGCCGCGCTTGGCGTCGAGAATCACGGGCAGCGCGCGCGCACGCGCATCCTGGATCACCTCCTCCAGCACTGCCATCCCCTTCGCCCCAAGCTGCTCAAAAAAGGCGCTCTGCAGTTTGACGGCGGCGACGCGATCCGCTGCGAGTTCCAGCGCGTCAAGACAGAAGCGCTGCACCGCATCAGCCGTTTCGGGGGCGGTGGGTTTCATATCGCCCGCACGAAAACACGGCGGGAACAACCCGAGGTGCGGGTCGATGCCAAGGCAAAGGGGGGGACGGGCCGCGCAAACGCGCTCAAGCACGCGATCCGCGAAGGCGTCTCGGGGCATGGCCGCAGCTTACCAGAGAAGAGCCGCGCCGCGCAATACACCCCGTACGGCCCGAATTCCGCCGCGAGGGGCCGCTGGCGGCGCAGAGGGCCCGGCGGCCAGATGTGAAGGTTGCCGTTTCAGTACATCCCGGACAGATGTGCGGATGGGGCCGCAAGCCCCCGAAAACCGGGATATCGGGGGCTTGACAAGGGCATCTGTTTTCGTTTTACTTTCGTTTCACGCGACGTCCTGCTGGACTGATCAACGGAGGCCCCCGCGAGTGAGTAACACGAAAGCCACGCTCCGCTATGGTGTGCATGTCCCCCCGCTGCCTACAAGGGAGCCTCATCCAGGATGCGAGAGGGAATCCCGCCCGCTCCCGGAGACAACACATAACGACAGGACGGCGCGAAGATCGCCGTTTCCGGGGGATTTAGAGATGGCGGCGAAGCGTATTACGGAACCGGCTTTCAACGTCGAATTGGGCCGCGTTCTGCGGACCAGGCATCCGCGCTGGGATGATCGCATCGACGTCGAAAGCACCGGGGTTTTCAGCGAAAAAACCGCCCTTCATCCCGATATCGTGGTTCGCCATCCGGACGGCATGCCGGTTATCGTCGAGACGGAATTTACCCCGGCGAGCACAGTCGAGCAGGACGCCAAGGGCCGCCTCGGCATGACCTTCTCCGAGGGCGGGAATCGTGTTGAACAGGTGATCGCAGTGCGCGTCCCGGACGAACTCAGTGTTGTCAGTCAGCATGAACTCGGGGAGAAAATTCAGGAAGCAACGCTGGCCTTCTGCGTTTTCTCGGGAACCAGAGAAGAGCCGGAGCGATGGCCGGCTGCCGGATGGATAGAAGCAAGTATCGATGAACTGGCGGACTGCATCGAACAGGCCGCGATGTCTGAAGACAGCATCGCCCGCGGCATGAAGATTCTTGAAGAGGGAATAGACCAGGCCGCCACAATGCTGCGGGCTGCCGGAGCGATCGCAACGGACACGCTTCCAAAGATTGCAGACAAGCTGCATCAAAGAGACGGGGAGCAAACTTCGAGGATGGCGATGGCCATCCTCGCCAACGCCCTCACATTTTACCTGGCCATCGCCGGTACCAAAGGCATACCGGTGATCAGTGAACTCCGCGGTCCGATGGGCAACATGTCAAAAACCCGCACTGAGAGGGCATGGTGGCACATCCTCAACAACGTCAACTACTGGCCGATTTTTCAAATCGCATTGAAAATTCTGGCGCCCATCGGCGACAAAGCGGCCAACAGGATTCTCGGTCGGTTGACCGATGTTGCGAACGACTTGGTTGGCCTCGGCGCCACCAGCCAGCACGATCTCAGCGGACGCATGTTTCAGCGGCTGATCGTGGACCGGAAGTTCCTGGCGACCTTCTACACACTGCCGAGTTCCTCTGCGCTGCTGGCCGAACTCGCAGTGGCGCGTCTTGATGCCGACTGGTCCGATGGAGATGCCGTCGCCTCCCTGCGCATCGCGGACTTCGCCTGCGGGACGGGTGCCCTTCTGAACGCGGCCTACGGGGCCGTGATGCGCCGCCATCGCCGCACGGGCGGTGACGACAGGGGCCTGCACCCCCGGATGATAGAAGATGCAATTGTGGGCTCTGACATCATGCCGGCTGCTACGCACCTCACAGCCTCGGTGCTGTCCAGCGCCCATCCGACGGTGCAATTCCAGAACACGTCGATACTCACGCTTCCCTACGGGGAGCAGATCACGGAGGCGAAGCAGGCGCTCGCTCTCGGCGCACTCGACCTGATCGAGGAAGAGTGGACAACGTCGCTCTTTGACATCGGGCAGGAACGGGTCGTGGGTGGCAGAGAGGGCCACACCAAGATGGTGGATCTGCCACATCGCAGTTTCGACCTCGTCATCATGAACCCTCCGTTCACGAGGCCGACGGGTCATGAAGGGGGAAAAATCGGCATTCCTGTTCCCTCGTTCGCGGGCTTTTCCACGAGCGAGAGTGAGCAGAGGGCGATGTCGCGCAAGCTCGGAAAAATCCGCAAGCCGGGAATGGCGGGCAACGGGCGCGCTGGCCTTGCTTCCAACTTCATCGACATCGCCCACGCCAAAGTCAGGGACGGCGGGGTGGTCGCCCTGGTGCTCCCGGCGGTTTTTCTGCAAGGTTCAGGGTGGAGCAACGCCCGCTCGCTTTTTGCGGAACACTACCAGAACGTCGTCGTCATCAGCATTGCCGCCACGGGTTCGACCGACCGGGCGTTCTCCGCCGATACCGGCATGGCGGAAGTACTCGTCATCGCAACCCGGCGGTGCGAGCGCACAGAAAAAGACGCGCATGTCCTTTTTGTCAACTTGGCATCTCGCCCCGACTCCATACTGGATGCGGTCAGCATGGCCCGGGAGGTAATGAAAATCCCGGCGGACCGGGATGTCGGCCCGCTCCAGCTCGGCTCCGGGCAAAGAGCAGGGTGCACCATCCGGGGCGCGTGGTCCGAAACCGGCTGCGCCGGCGTGAGAGAGGCTGGCGTGGCGGGCGCGGCGGCGGCGCTGGCGAAGGGGCGACTTGAACTTCCCCGGCGAGATGGCGACGAGGCTTTACCTGTCACCGGGCTTGGTGCCCTGGGGAAGCGTGGACTCTCCCACATAGACGTATCCTGGCATCGGGACCGCGCCCCTTTCGACATGGCGGAGATCAAAGCCGGGGAGGTTCCGACCTGGCCCACGCTGTGGGGTCATGACGCGGGCAAGGAGACCCGGATGATTGTCGAGCCGGACCGGCAAGGGGTCGTCCGACCGGGACGTGACGAGCGGGCGACCGAGGTGTGGCAGGAGACCGTGTCCCGTCTGCATTTCAACCGTGATTTCCAGATCAACTCCCAGCCCCTGGCAGCCTGCATGACACCCGATCCGACGATGGGCGGGACAGCCTGGCCGAATTTTCTGTGCGAAGATCGGCGCTGGGAGAAGGCCCTGGCGCTCTGGGCGAACACGACGCTCGGCCTGATTGCATTCTGGTGGGTTGGATCCCGTCAGCAGCAAGGACGCGCCCGGCTCTCGATCTCCAGACTGCCGGAACTCACCGTGCTGGATGCCCGGACACTGTCACGCAAGCAACTCGATCTTGCGGATTCCCTCTTCGATGAATTCGCGGGCCGTGAACTGCTGCCAGCCAACGAAGCGTGGCATGACGAAACACGCCAAGCCCTCGACCGCGCCGTGCTCATCGAGGTGCTGGGTTTGCCGGAGGACATACTCGAAGCGCTGGCCTTGCTGCGACGGCAGTGGTGCGCGGAGCCCTCCGTCCACGGCGGAAAGGGCACACGTCCTGAATAACGTTGTCAGCTAGGCTTTCGCCGTGAAACGCTTCGAGTACACGCTGGAGGGACGGGACGATGCCGCGCGGGCAGGCGCTCTCCGAACGCCCAGCGGACGCATCGATACCCCCGCCTTCATGGTGGTGGGCACAAGGGGCGCCGTGCGCGCCATGACCATGGAGCAGGTGCGGGCATCCGGCGCACAGGTGGTGCTGGCCAACACCTACCACCTGTTGCTGCGACCGGGCCCGGAGCTGGTGCAAAAACTCGGCGGGCTGCACGACTTCACGGGCTGGCGCGGGCCGATCCTGACGGACAGCGGCGGCTTCCAGGTGTTCTCGCTGAAAAAGAAAAGCATCAGCGACCGGGGCGTGGAGTTTCAAAACGAACACACGGGCGAGCGCACCTCGCTGACGCCCGAGCGTTCCATCGAAATCCAGAACGCGCTGGGCGCGGACATCATCATGGCCTTTGACGAGTGCACGCCCTGGCCGGCCGAAGAAAAACACGCTGCGGCCGGTGTGCGCCGCACCCTGGGCTGGCTGGAGCGCTGCCTGAAAAGCCACCGGCGCGCGCACGAACAGGCGCTGTTCGGCATCGTGCAGGGCGGCGTTTACGAACACCTGCGCAGCAGTTGCGCGGCGACGCTAGCGGCGCAGGACCTGCCCGGCTACGCCATCGGCGGCGTTTCGGTGGGCGAAGGGCACGAGCTTTTGTGTCGCATCACCGCGCACACTGCGCCGCTGCTGCCCGAAAACAAGCCGCGTTACCTGATGGGCGTCGGCCTGCCCGAAGACATCCTGGCCGCCGTCGCTTGCGGCATCGATCTTTTCGACTGCGTAATCCCCACCCGTTACGCGCGCGCGGCGGCGGTCTTCACGCGGCGCGGGCGCATCCGCCTGACGAACCGGCGCTACCGGCGCGACCGCTACCCGATCGAGCCGGGCTGCGCCTGCAGCGCCTGCGCATCGGGCGCCAGCCGCGCCTACCTGCACCACCTGTTTCACGCGGGAGAAATCAGCGGCGCCATCCTCGCCTCCATTCACAACGTGCACTTCTACCAGCAACTGGTGCAGGGCGCCCGCGAGGCGATTTTGCAAAAAAGCTACGACGCTTTCCGCCAAGACTTCCTGGGCAACTACCAGGGCGACTGAACGGGGCGCAGGCAACGCGCCGGTCAGGGAACGGCAACCTCTATATTCATCACATGAAATACGCCACGTGTCCGCCTCTGGATTTCTTCGTCCGAAGCAAATTCGAAAAAAAGCTCCAGTGCTTCCTTGAGGTTGCTGCGCGCTTCGTCCACCGTATCACCCTGGCTGACCACACCAACCTCCGGGCAGGTGGCCACGTAGCCGTTTCCTTCCTGCTGAATGATCGCTGTAAATTGCTTCATCACTTCACCATCCTCCTCGCTGCTGGTCATTCAAATTCCGAGGTCGGCAAACCGGATCTCTTTATGATCGTTTTCAATGTTCCGATTTTTTTTCCTTGTGATTTGGAGCCATAACTGTTAATCGGTATCCATTCCGATTTTTCCGCATAGCAATGTGGCTTCCACGTTGCCTTAGCACAGAAATCCATTCTTGGAAAGAATGGAACACACATCAGAGCTGGAAAGAACGCGCTGTTTAGGCAACGGCGACCGTTATATTCGTTACATAGGGTTCACTATGTATCGAATTTTGGAGATCGAGGTCTTGAAGTTCTTCGGGAGATGCAACTTCGAAAAAAAGCTCCAGCGCTTCCTTGAGGTTGTTGCGGGCCTCGTCCACCGTATCACCCTGGCTGGCCACATCGATCTCAGGGCAGGTGGCTACGTAGCTGTCTCCCTCTTGCTGAATGATCGCCGTGAATACTCGCAGCACTTCGTAGTCCTCCTCTTCGGGCTCGATGTAAATGAGGATACCATCCCGTGAACCATTTTCGCAACCTTTATCCGGTTCTTCTAAAAGCCTCATATTTTTCAAGAACTTACAGCGTCTCTTACTTCAGAATCACGCCAGCGCCGGGGGAAGGTGATGCGCCGTGGACTCGCTGCGCCCGACCGCCCGGCTTGCAAAGCGCGAAAAATCCAGCAAGCTCTGCGGCCTGATATGGCGCTGCGCTGTGGAATCGTCGGCTTGCCCAACGTGGGCAAGAGCACGCTGTTCAACGCCTTGACCGAGGCGCGAATTGCGGCGGAGAACTATCCCTTTTGCACCATCGAGCCGAACTCGGGCGTGGCGCCGGTTCCCGACCCGCGCCTGGCCGCGCTCGATTCCATCGTGCACGCCAGGCAGGTGATTCCGGCCACGGTGGAATTCACCGACATCGCGGGCCTGGTGCGCGGCGCCTCCCGGGGCGAGGGGCTGGGCAACAAGTTCCTGAGTCACATCCGGGAAACGGCCGCCGTGATCCACGTGGTGCGCTGTTTTGAAGATCCGGACGTGACGCACGTGGACGGCGAGGTCGACCCGCTGCGCGATGTGGAGACCATCGAAACCGAGCTGGTGCTGGCCGACCTGGAGACGGTGAACGGGCGCCTGGACCGGGCGCTGCGCGCGGCGAAGGCCGGCCGCGAGCAGGACAAAAAAGCCGCGGCCTTTTTGCAGGCGCTGCTCGCGCACCTGGACGGCGGCCGCCCCGCGCGCGAGTTCGAGGCGGCCAACGCGCAGCCGGAACTGTTCAGGGAGCTGTTCCTGCTGACGGCGCGGCCGGTGCTCTACGTGGCGAATCTGGACGAAGCGGAGTTCGCCGGAAACCCGAAACTGGAGGCCCTGGAAGAATACGCGGCGGAGCGCGGCGCGGCGGTGCTGCGGATATGCGCGCGCACCGAAATGGAGCTGATCGAACTCGAGCCGGCGGCGCGCCTCGAGTTCCTGGCGGAACTCGGCATGGAAGAAACGGGGCTCGCGCGCCTGGTCCGCGCCGCCTACGCGCTGCTCGACCTGGTCACCTTTCTGACCGCGGGTGAAAAGGAAGTGCGCGCCTGGCAAATTCGCCGGGGAACCAGGGCGCCGCAGGCGGCGGGCGTCATTCACACGGACTTCGAGCGCGGCTTCATTCGCGCCGAGATCGTCCCTTTTGAAGACTACGTCGCGCTGGGCGGCGAAGCCGGCGCGCGCGCCGCGGGCAAGATGCGCGTCGAGGGGCGCGACTACGTGATGCAGGACGGCGACGTGGCGCACTTCCGGGTGGGGGTGTGAAGCGAAGATGACGGGCAACGAAATCTCCGGGGCGACCCGCACCGCGCTGGAAGAGACGCTGGCGCGTTACCAGGACGGGCCGAAGACGGGCGTGTTCACCGACGGCTCCTGCGAGGGGAACCCGGGGCCGGGGGGCTGGGGCTTTGTGTGGGTCGTGGACGACCGGGTGCTTCGGGAGCGCGCCGGACGCGACCCGGACACCACCAACAACCGCATGGAGCTGACTGCCCTGATCGAGGCATTGCGCGCGCTGCCGAGCGATGCGGCGCTGACCGTGTATTCGGACAGTCGCCTGTGCGTAAACACCATCAATCACTGGGCGCAGAAGTGGGAAGAAAACGGCTGGAAAAAGAAGAAAAACAGACCTGTCGCCAACCTCACACTGGTGCAAAGCCTGTGGGCGCTGGTCAAGGAACATCCGCACGTGAAGTTCGAATGGATACGCGCGCACGACGGCTCGCGCTGGAACGAGTATGCGGACGTGCTGGCGTCTTCGGGCGTATCGCGGGATTGAGGTCCGGCGCACCGCGCTTGCCGCTGCACGCAATACTGAAACGTCCTCATTGCGCCCGCACCATATACGCGCAGTAACCCCGCATCATGCCACACCCGCGTCGCGCGCAGCACTGCGAGGTCGCGCCCCCGCCGCCGCGCGCGAGCACCACCTCTCCCCGCACCAGCTCAGCGCAGCGTGGTCTTGCCCAGTTTCAGGATGCGCTCAAAGGCGCGGCGCGGCAGCGGCATCACCGAAAGGCGCGACTGCGTCACCAGGGGAATGCCGGCCAGTGCGCGGTCGGCCTTTACCTGCGCGAGCGTAACGGGTTCGCGCAGCGCCTTGACCGGCGCGAGATCAACCACCAGCCAGCGGTCGTCGTCCGGGCTGGTGGGGTCCTGGTAGGCTTCGCGGGTCACGCGCGCCACGCCCACCACCTCTTTGCCTTCGTTCGAGTGGTAGTAGAGCACCAGGTCGCCCCGGCGCATGTCGCGCAGGTTGTTGCGCGCGGTGTAATTGCGCACGCCGTCCCAGTAGGTGGCGCCGTCCTTGACGAACTGCTCCCACGAATACTTGAAGGGTTCGCTCTTCACCAGCCAGGTGTTTTTTGCGCGCGCCATGTGCCTGCCCCTTGCGCTATGATGAAACATGCTCGCCGACGGGTCCGGCGCCTGCTGCGCCGGCAACAACGGCGCCCCACGCCCCGCACCGACACCGGGCGTCCGACATCCGACGCCCGGACATCCGGCCCCCGACATCAAGGAGACATAGCGTGCCGGACGATATTGTGCGAGAGGAACGCCGCATCGGCGCCTGCACCGTGCTTTTCGGCGCGGAAGGCGGCAAGTATCCCGAAGGCAACAGCCTGCTGCTCAAGGGCGCGGAAGAGACCATGCTGATCGACCCCTCGCTGGGCGTGGCCGCGCGCACCGGCTTTTCGGAACGGGTGGACCACGTGCTGCTCTCGCACTGTCACGAAGACCACCTGGCGGGCGCTTACCGCTTTCCCGAAGCGCGCGCCCACGTGCACGAGGCCGACCTGCCCGGCTGGCAGAGCATGGAGGGCTTCCTGGGAATTTACGGCTACCAGGGCGCCGAACTGCGCGGTGTCATGGAAGAGATTTTCACCGAGCGCTTCAACTACCGCAGCCGCCCCGACGCGCAGGGCTACCGGGACGGCGCGGTGTTCGAGCTCGGCGGGGGCGTGCGCGTCACCGTCATCCACACGCCCGGCCACACGCGGGGCCACTCGGCCCTGTATCTTTCGCCGGACGATATCCTGTTTCTGGGCGACATCGACCTCAGCAGCTTCGGCCCCTACTACGGCGACGCCTGGTCCGACCTGGAGGACTTCGAGCGCAGCATCGCCCGGGTGCGCGAGATCGAAGCGCGCCATTACGCCACCTTTCATCACATCGGCGTGGTGGACCGGGCGCATTTCCTCACGCGCCTCGCGCGCTTCGAGGGCGTGATCGCGCAGCGGGAGCAGCGGCTGCTGGCCTTTTTGTCCGAAGCGCCGCGCAGCCTGGATCAGATTGCGGCGCACCGCTTCGTCTATCGCCCGGGCGACGACCTGCCCTACGCCGACGCGGTGGAGCGCCGCAGCATGGGCCTGCATCTTGCGCGGCTGCTGCGGGACGGGCGCGTGCAGGAACCCGAGCCGGGCAAATTTCACGCCGGGGTGGTATAAAGGCCGGTGAGCGAGCCGCTGAACGGGGCGCCGGCCCCGGCGGCGCGGGGCGCCTCCGCCGTGCGGGGGCGCCGAACCACGACGAGAAGGAGGAGAGCGAGATGAAGGTCAAGATCGACTGGGATCTTTGCGAGGCCAATGCCGTGTGCATGGACCTGGCTCCCGAGCTGTACAAGGTGGACGACGAAGACAACTTCCATCACCTGCTGCCCGGGCCTTCGGACGAGGTTTCCGGCGATGTTCCGAAGGAGCAAGAAAAGAAGGCGCGCGAGGCGGTGCGGCTGTGCCCGCGCCAGGCGCTCAGCATTCTCGACGACGATTCCTGATACCCGGCGCCTGGACGCGGCGCCGAGCCAGCGCGTTTTTTCCGCACGCGGCGCGACGCCGGGCCGGACCGGTGGACGCCCCCGCCGAACGCATCGCCGCGCCTGGCCGATCGGGCGCGTTTGTCCCGCGCACACGCCGCGCCGAACACGCCCGCCCGTCAAACGCACCGCCGGGCCGGCTGTGGTGACGGTCGATACGCCACTCCTGTGAGTGGAATACACCCGCCCGCCAATCTCACCCGCCGAACCGGACCTGGCTGGCGCGCACGCGGGGCGTAGCGCCGAACACGCCCGCCCGTCAAACGCACCGCCGGACCGGGCCGAAAGATGCACAGGGGCGCAGCGCCCTTAGCGCTCCGTCTCGCCATCGCCGCCGGGCTTCGCCGCCCCGCCGCCTTCCTGCCCGGCCTCGAAGTCCAGCGCCAGTGAGTTGATGCAGTAGCGAAGGCCGGTGGGCTGCGGACCGTCCGGGAAGACGTGCCCCAGGTGGCCATCGCAGTCGGCGCACACCACCTCGGTGCGCACCATGCCGTGGCTCTGGTCGATGCGCTCCTCCACGGCCCCGGCGCAGCTCGGCTTCCAGAAGGAGGGCCAGCCGGAGCCGGAGTCGTACTTGGCGTCCGACCCGAACAGTGTATTGCCGCAGCCGGCGCAGCGGTAACGGCCCGCCTGCTTGTTGTCCGTGTAGCGGCCCGTGAAGGCGGGCTCGGTTCCCGCCCGGCGCAGCACCTGGTATTGCTCGGGGGCCAGTTGCTGCGCCCACGCCTCGTCGCTCTTGCGAACCTTGCCCATGCGTCGCTCTCCTTTGGCGGGCGCCCGCCTCGTCAAACCAACCGTCATCCAACAGGCATGGTGCTCGAGGCGCCCCTCCGCGCCGCCGCCGGCCCGTCGGCTCGCCCGGTCCAGCCCATCACCCGTCCGCCCGGCCAGGCCCCCGTTCGTCCTTCCGCCTGGCCCGGCCTTCGCCTGCCCGATTCAGCCCGGCCCCCTCCGGCCCCGTTCCCCCGGCGCTCAGCCACCGCCACAGGCGCGGGTCAGGGTGATGAACAGCATGATCAGCGCAGAAACGATCCAGAACCAGCCGCGCCCTTCCGCGCCCCCGGCCGGGGCGTCCTCTTCCGCCGCGTAAGGCGCTTCGCCGCCCGGCGCGGCCTCCTCCGCCTGGCCGGCGTCGCTGAAGATGCCCCCGCCGAGGCGCCCGCCGCAATGTATGCAATGCGGCGTCCCCACCGCAAAGGAAGTATTGCAGTGCGCGCAGTGCACCTGGAAGCGTTCCGGTTCCACCCGGAAAAGTGTACCCCGCACCGGGGCGCTGCGCCGCCGGAGCGACCCCCGCGACATG
>CAZJXU010000192.1:0-7846 GCA_964550095.1 uncultured Spirochaetales bacterium
CGCCAGCACGCCCAGGAAGCGGCTTTGCGCCTCCGGCGTCGGTGCTTTATACGGCGCATCGGCGTGGGGATTCATCGGGATCACGTTCACCTTGCAGGGCAGGCCCTTCAGCAGCGCCGCCAGTTTGCGCGCCTCGGCCGGGTCGTCGTTGACGCCCTCCATCAGCGTGTATTCGAACAGGATCGGGCGCCGCTTCGAAAGGCCCGGCAAGGCGCGCAGCACCTCGAAGAGTTGTTTCAGCGGAAAGCGCCGGCCCAGCGGTACCAGTTCGTTTCGCAGGGCGTCGCTCGCGGCATGCAGCGACACCGCCAGGTTGATGGGCGCCTGGGCAAAGAGTTCGGGGATGCGCGGCGCCACACCGACGGTGGAAACCGTCACCCTTCTGGGCGCCAGGCCAAGTCCCCGGGGATGCAGCAGGGTGCGCAGCGCCCCTTGCAGGTTGACCGGGTTCAGCAGGGGCTCGCCCATGCCCATGAATACCACGTTGCTGATCGCACGCCCGGCAGGCAGCGCCTCGCGCATGCGGCAAAACTGGTCGATGATTTCGGCGACGGAGAGGTTGCGCGTGAGACCCATGGCGCCGGTGGCGCAAAAGGTGCACGCGAGCGAACAGCCCACCTGGCTGGAGAGGCAGAGCGTGGTGCGGCCCGCTTCAGGGATCAGCACGCTCTCCAGCAGGGCGCCGTCGCGAGCGCGCAGCAGGCCCTTGATCACGCCGTCCCGGGAATGCGAGAGACTCTCGACCTCCAGCACCCGCGTGTCGAAACGCCCGGCCAGTTCGCTGCGCAGATCAATGCCGAGGTCGGTCATGGCGTTCCAGTCTTCAACGCCGCGCTGGTAAACCCAGGCGCACACCTGCTGCGCGCGGTAGCCGGGCAGGCCCAGCGCGCGAAACCTGGCGGCCAGTGCATCCGGCGAAAAGTTCTTGAGCGCTTCGCGCGTACTCACGTGCGCCTCCCGTAACACCAGAAATGCAGCGGGCGGCCTTCCTCGCGCCACATCTTTTCGTAGGCGGTGACGGGGCGGCCGGGAACCTCGCGCAGGAAGGGCTGCGGCGCGTTCAGGTTCAGCAGCAGGGGCTCTGCGGCTAGCACCTCGTCGATCTGCTCTGCGTAGCCCGTGTGATCGGTGGCGACATGCAAGGCGCCGCCCGGCCGCAGGCGCCGCGCCATCATGCGCACGGTGGACGCCTGCAGCAGGCGCTTTTTGTGGTGGCGCTTCTTGGGCCACGGGTCGGGGAAGTTCACCCAGAATGCCCCGACCGCCTGTTCGCAGAGCGCGTGTTGCAGCGCCTGCTCGCCGCTCGCCGAAAGCAGCAGCAGGTTTTGCGGCGGGTCGGGCGCGATGCGCCGCGCGAACTTGAACACGCGCTTTTGGGAAAGCTCCACGCCCAGGTGGGCGACCCCTGGCGCGCCCTGGGCGAGCTGCAACAGGAACTCGCCCCGGCCGAAGCCGATTTCCACGCACAGTTCCAGGGGCGCCCCCTTCGGCCAGCCAAACAGGGCCGGCAGCCCCTGCTCGCAAATCGCCTGCAGCGAAACGCGTCGATCCTCGCCGGGCATGTCGGTTTTGCGCACGCGCGTCATGACGCCAAGGTAACGACAGGCCGCGGCGGCCGCTGGGCGGGGGATTGGGCGCGCCGCCGGGAACGCGGTGCGCCGGGCGTAAAGACCGCGCAGCACGCGTGACAGGCGAATGAAACAGGGGCATCCGGTCGCGGCGGTCATAACGACGCCGGGCATGGCAGCCGCGCAGCGCGCACAGCGAGCGAACACACAACGCCGCCGACCGGGCGGCGCGGCGTCAGTGCACACCCGCGGGCACAGCGTCAACGCAGGCGCGGCGTCAACGAAGAGTCCCGGCCTCAGGGAACGCGGTCGATGTTGGCGCAGGGCCCGCTGCTCAGTTTTCCGGTCAGGCAGCGAATGCGGTGCTGGATGATCTCCAGGCGTCCGTTGTCGTCTCTATGCAAGCCGCCCGGCAGCACGGCCTGGTCGATCAGCGCGCGCACGGCTTCGATGTGCTCCGGTGGAGTCGGGTGGCTGTCCAGGAAGACGCCGCGCCGTGCAGCGCTTTGCCCCTGCAGCGCTTCGAACAGGTCCGCCACGCCGTCCGGGTGGACGCCCGCGCGCGGCAATACCTCGACGGCGAAGGCGTGGGCTTCGCTCTCCGCCGAGGGCGTGAAGTCGTTGATATGACCCACCGCCGCCATGCCGGTGATATCCGGCGAGGTGACGTTGACCGAGGCGTTATTGCCGGTGCCGATGTTGACGCCGAGCACGGCGATGTTGCGAAACAGGCCGGCGTTACGGGCGCGCTTCCATTTTTCCACCACGTGGCGCTTCACGCTGTGCCCGATTTCGTGCGCCAGCAGGCCGGCCAGCTCGCTGACGTTGCGCATCTGCAAAATGGCGCCGGTGTGAATGAAGATGCCGCCGCCGGGGGTGACGAAGGCGTTCAGCTCGTCGTTGTCGATCACGGTGAAGGTGTAGTCGAATGCGTGCGGGCCGATCACCTGCAAAAGCTCCCCGCCCAGCTTGTTGATGTAGTCGTTCACCACCCGGTCTTCGAATACGCTCACCTGGGAGCGCACCTGCTTGTCCATGGTGGCTGCTATGCGACGCTCCTTTTCAACGGGCGACGCCCCGGCGCAAGCGAGGAGCAACACGCAACACGCCAGGGCCAGGGACGCAGGCAGGCGCAGCGCCCGGCGCACGGCCTGCTGCTTGTTCCATGACCCGGCAAGCTCGACCTTCATGCTTTGCTCCGTCTTGCCTGTTTGCGAATCACTTCGGTGAGGTGTCCCTGAATGGAAACCGGGCGTTTCGGGCAGCGGCGCAAGTCGGCCTCAGGGAACGCGCCGGATGTTGGCGCATTCGCCGTAGCGGATGCCCGCGCAGGGCCCAATGTCGCGATTGCCGGTCAGGCAGCATATCCGGTGCTGGATGATCTCCAGGCCCCCTCTGTCATCCCTGTGCAGACCGCTGGGCAGAGTTTTCTGAGCAATCAACGCGCGCGTGGCCTGGATGCGTTCGGGAGGAGTCGGGTGGCTGTCCAGGAAGGTGCTGCGCCTGTTGCTGTTCCGGTTTAGCATCGCTTCGAAAAGATCCGCTACGCCGTCCGGGTGATAGCGGGCGCGCGGCAACAAATCGACGGCGAAGGCGTCGGATTCTGCCTCCGCCTTGCGACCGAATTTGTTGATATGGGCGACTGCGAACATACCAGCAACATCCGATGCGATGTTGGTCGCTTCGCTGTCTTTGGTGATAACGGCAGTACCGAGCACGGCAATGCCATGCAACAGGCCGGCCGTTCGGGCGCGTTTCATTTTTTCCGCCACGTGTCCATTCTCGATGTGTCCGATTTCGTGTCCCAGGATGCCTGCCAGCTCGCTGACGTTGCGCATCCGCAGGATGGCGCCGGTGTTAAGATAGACGTAGCCACCGGGGATGACGAAAGCATTCAGCTCGTCGTCTTCAATCACGGCAAAGGTGTAGCCGCAAAGGTGCGGCTCGTTTACCTGTTGCAAAAGCCGCTTGCCAAGTCTGTCGATGTAGTCGTTCACCACCCGGTCTTCGAGCACCTTCACCTCGGCGCGAATCTTCCTGTCCAGATCCCTGCCTTTGCGGCAATCCGCTTCGGCAGCCTGGCGCGCCTTTTCTGCCGCCCGGCGTTCTTTTTCGGCTGCACGGTACTGCTTTTCAGCCGGCGTCATCTGGGCGCAGGCCATCAGCGGCACGCACAGCGCCAAAACCAACAGCGCCCACACGCAGCGCGCCCTGCCCCGCATCCCGGCCTTGCCCCGGACGCCACCCCAGGCCGCGGCCCTGCCCTTGACCCGCGCGCCGGCCCCGACTACGACCACGCCCTCGCCCCAGGCGCCGGCCCCACCCCGGGCGCCGCGCTTCTGTTCCTGTTCCTGTTTCCGAAATCCGCCTTGTTCGATGTTCATGGCTTCCTCCGCCTGGCCTGTTTGCGAATGGTCTCGGTGACATGTCGCAGGATGGAGAGTACCGAATCGTCGAAGTCTTCGTTCTTGACGATGGGCCAGTCGTGCTGCTCCGCCGATTCCAGAATATGCTCCTGGATTTGCAGGATGGCGTCCAGGTTTTTCAGGTAGCGACGCTCGGCGCGCCGGGCGTTGGCGGCGCCGCGCGCCCGGAAGCGCGCCTTGAATGCAGCTTCGCCGAAGCTCGCCACCGCCAGGCAGGCCACGTGCGCGGAATCGCGCCACCCGGACGTATCCATCTGGCCCGGCAACAGCGATACGCCCTCCATGATCATGCTGACCCCTTCGTGTGCTGCGCGCTCCAGCATGGCCCCGGCGCCCTCGCCGACCATTTCCGCCTGGCTGCGAAAGGCGTCGATGGTGAAGGGCTCGCCCGGCGCGCCGTGCGCCCCGTCCGCCGCCACCCGGTGTGCATTGTAGGAAGATGCATGCAAGGTGGGCGCGCGTTCTTTGGGCAGCACCATGCGCATCACCTGGCGGATGGCGTCGGTGGAGGTCACCCGCGTGATGCCCAGGCGGTGCGCCACCTCCTGAGCCAGCAGGGTTTTGCCGACGCCGGGCGCGCCGCACATCAAGAGCAGCAGGGGCTTGTCCCCGCGTTCGAACTCCCGCCAGACCCGGTAGCGCTCCGCGGCCCGGGCGCCGCAGGTGCGCTTCAGCGTCTCCCGGGCCAGCCGGCGAAGCTCGCCGCGGCTGATTTGCTTGCTGTCGCGGGCGAAGAGCGCCGCCTCGATCTGCTGGGCGGTATGGAAGGCGCGGTCCGGCGGTACCGCGGCCGCCAGCAGGGACTGGGCCAAAAGCCCCTTGGAGAGAGGCGATGCGCCCGCCCGGGAACGCACCAAGATCGGCTGCGGCAGTTCCTGCACGCGCGCTTCCAGTTTGCCCCGCGAGAGCCGCTCCACCATCGCGACCAGCTCTTCCCGGCGCACCACCGCGCGGCCCCGCAGCGCGTCGCGAACCTCGGAGGCAAAGCGGTAGGCGTCCTCGAATTCGGCGCCGCGGGACATCAGGGAATGCACCAGGATTCCGCGCATGAAGGGCCGCTTGCCGCGCTCGTCTTCCACCAGCGTGCGTGCGGCGGTTTTGTCATGCGATGAGCGCTGTTCCGCAGACATATCAAAAAGGATAGCAGACTCGCAGCCGGGTGTTTTGGCGGGGACGATACGATCAACCGCCGCCAGATCGGCGCAAGAGGCCGGGCAGCGCGGAAAACGGGGCGGCGGTCGATCACCTCCGTTGACACGTCACGCTCCGGCGTAAGAGGCCCGGCGTAAAGCCAACCGCGGCCGGCCGACCACGCCGGTGAACGATCCGGGCCGACCGGTGTCGATGTGGTATGGTTGGGCGAGCCGGCGCGTGGAACGCCGGGCAGGAAAACACTTCATCCACAGCGGAGACGACATGAAAGAGTTCAATCGTTCGTTGACAAGGCGCATCTCGTTTCGAACGGGCGCAGCCACGCTGCTCGCCATAACGATGCTGGGCATCGGCGCCTGCGGCGCGGACGGCGAGGCGTCTGCGCCTGCGGCCCGCGTGGACGGCGAAGTGATCACGATTCACGAGCTCGACGAGTGGATCAAGCAAAAGCTGCTCGAAAAAGAAACGGAGGGCAGCGATGAAGGGCTGCGGGAGCTGCGGCGCCGGGAGATCGCAAACCTGGTGCGCGAGCGGCTGATGCGCCGGGAGGCCGAGCGGCGCGGCCAGGACATCCAGCAGATGCTGGAGGACGAAGTCGCGCGCGGGGCTGCGGTCGAAGACGCCGATGTGCGGCGCTTTTACGAACAGAACCGGGCGCAGCTCCAAGCGGGGACTACCTTCGATGACGTGGCGCCGGACATACGCAATTTTCTGGTGCGACAGGAAGCACTGAGCGCATTCGACCGGCGCCTGCACGACGCCGCCGAAATCGAAGTGCTGATCGATGCGCCGCGCAGCGATGTCTCCGCGCTGGGCCCGGCGCTGGGGCCGGAAGACGCGCCGGTGACGATCGTGGAATTCAGCGACTACCAGTGCCCGTACTGCCAACGCGCAGAGGCGGTGCTGGCGGAGCTGCGCGCCGAGTACCCGGGGCGCCTGCGCTTCGTGTACAAGCACTTCCCGCTGGAGAGCATTCACCCGCGCGCCCGGCCTGCAGCCCAGGCCGCGGCCTGCGCCGGGGAGCAGGGGCGTTTCTGGGAGTACCACGAGCTGCTCTTTGCGCCGGGTGCGCCGATGGAAGAGAAGGACCTGAAAAGCTACGCCGCGCTTTTAAAACTCGACCGCGGGCGCTTCGAAGCATGCAGGCAGAGCGGGCGCGGCGACGCACCGGTGGCGCGCGACATCGCCGAAGCGCAGCGCCTCGGGGTTTCCTCCACGCCGACCTTTTTCATCAACGGCATCCGGCTGCGCGGCATGCCGCCCATCGCACGGCTGCGCCTTATTGTCGAAGACGAACTGGCGCGGGCGGCGAACACGAACTGAACCACCCGGCGCGGCGCGCGCTCACAGGGCCGCGTCGATTTGCGCGAGCAGGCGGCCCTGTTCTTCGCATATATGCGGCGCGGCGCGCGCTCACAGGGCCGCGTCGATGTGCGCGAGCAGACGGTCGCGCTCTTCTTGCATGCGCTTCTCGGTACGCGCCTCCAGGTTAAGGCGCAGCAGGGGCTCGGTGTTCGAAGGCCGCAGGCTGAACCACCAGTCTTCGTAGCGCACCAGCAGGCCGTCCATCCAGGAACGCTCCAGGGCGTCCGGGTGCGCATCGGCGACAGCGGCCAGCAGGCGCCCGGCCTGTTCGGCAGCGCCGAGGGCTCTGCTGATTTCGCCGCTGGCAAAGTAACGGCGCAGGGGGGCCAGGTGTTCGGAAAGCGGGCGCGAGTCCTGCGCCAGGATATCGAGCATGGCCGTGAAGGCGCCGATGCCGTCATCGGCGGTCAGGGTGGGCGTGAAGCGAAAGTAGAAATGGCCGGAGAGTTCGCCGGCGAAGATCGCGTCTTCGCGCAGCATGTCCTGCTTGACGAAGGAGTGGCCGACGCGGCAGCGCCGGACGCGCCCGCCTGCTTCCTGAATGGCCTCGACTGCAGCCTGGCTCGAGCGCAGATCGCAGAGCACGACGCCGCCCGGAAAGCGCGCAAGGCGCGCACGCGCCAGCAGCGCCATCACCAGGTCCGAAGGGGCCACGGCGCCCTGCTCGTCCACAAACACGGCCCGGTCCGCATCGCCGTCAAATGCAACGCCGAGGTCCGCGCCGAAGTCCTTCACCGCGCGCTGCAGGTCGCGCAGGTTTTCGGGTCTGGATGGGTCGGCCGGGTGCGCCGGGAAACGTCCGTCGGGTTCGAAGTGCAAGCGCTTGACTTCCAGCGGCAGGCGTTCGAGCAGCGGCGCAAGGCCCAGTGCGGCCATGCCGTTGCCGCAATCGATGGCCACCTTGAGCGGAGGGCAGGCGCCGCCCAGCGAGAGCACGTGCTGCGCGTAGCCTGCCAGGGGCGGCGCCTGTTGCATGCAGCGCCCCGGCGCGCCGCGCGGCAAGGCCTGGGCCGGCAGTTCGCGCGTCAACGCTTCGATCTCCGGCAGTCCGCTCTCGCCGCCCACCGGAACCGCGTGGGCGCGGCAGATTTTGAAACCGTTCCAGGCCGCGGGGTTGTGCGAGGCGGTCAGCATCACGCCGCCTGCTGCAGCGAGCTGTTCCACCGCGTGGTAGAGCATGGGCGTGGATGTCAGCCCGAGGTCGAGCACGTCGGCGCCCTCGGCGCACAGCCCCTGGATCAGCGCGCGCGAAAGTTCGGGCGAGTGGGTGCGCGCGTCCCGGCCCACCACCAGCGGACTCGCAGCCAGGTAGCGCGCCGTGGCCCGGCCGATGCG
>CAZJXU010000193.1:0-6825 GCA_964550095.1 uncultured Spirochaetales bacterium
TCAAGGTTCCGGCCCTGATGTTTCAGGCGGGCTATTTGACCATCGCCCGCGAGGAAGAGGGCGAAAACGGGACGCGCTACATCCTGGATTATCCGAATCTCGAGGTGCGCGAGAGCCTGCACGAATCACTGGTCAGCCAACTGACGGATATTCGCGACGGCCAGATTCTGTCCTACGACATCTACAAGGCGCTGCGGACGGCGGATATCGAAGCCTTGGAAGCGCAGTTCCACATCGCGTTCACTGACATCTCCCGAAAATTTCACTGGCAAAACAAACGCCCAGCGCATGGCCACTATGCAAACGTCGTATATTCCCTTCTGATGGGAACCGGCCTCCCCGTGCAGGCGGAGACATCGACGAAGCCCGTCGATATCAACATCGTGGTCGAAGCGGGCAAAGGCATCTACGTGTTCGAGACCAGGGAGTTGAAGAGGGGCGTAAAGAAAGGCGCCGCGATGAAGCAGCTACGCAAGAGAGGCTACGCCGACAAGTACCGCGACCGGGGCGTTCCGATCCACTTGATCGGGATGGAGTTCAACACGAAGACCTTCAACATCGAGAACTTCGAGCACGAGACGATCCCGCCGGCGCGCAAGCGGAAGAAGAGCGCCGGGAGGAAGAGTGGGCGGAAGAAGGCCACCCGGAAGAAGGGCGCCCGGAAGAAGAGTGGGCGGAAGAAGACCACCCGGAAGAAGGGCGCTCGAAAGAAGGCCATCCGCAAGAAGAGCACTCGGAAGAAGACCACCCGAAAAAAGAGCGCTCGGAAGAAGAGTGGGCGGAAGAAGGGCGGCCCGCGCCGGTAAGATCGCGGGCGCCCCAAGCCGTCACGACCGGTCGCAGCGACTGGCCCCAATTTAGGACGATACACCCGCGCAGGTGACCCGGCAGGCTGAATGCGGTCTGCCCTTCCATTGGTAAATCAGGCCCTGGCTCACGGGGTTTTGTCTAACGACAGGAACGTGGCGGGCGCGCCGGAACAGGCCGTGATGGCGAATTCAATCCACGCTGCCGGGTGATATTCGTTCGCCGTCAACAAACCGCCGAATATACTCGTCCCTTTCATAATACATTCCTGCAAGTTCAACTTGGCTCAGAGGAAAATGCAGTTCCACATGATCCTTTTTTCTGACACTTTCCCCTTTGTAAGCATCCTGCCTGGTAATCTCTCCTGTGGCAAAGTCGAGATACTCGTATCGTATCAACAAAAACGACACCTCTTTTGCAGTACTCGGTATTCCTCTCACGGGGAGAGGGGTGGGGATTTTCGTAACATCGACTCCTCTGAAGACCGGTGGGGGGTTTTGTAATCCTGTTCGGATTGGCCGACGGACTTGATTCCATCGCGATTCAGCCTTCTCAGGATGCCTGACTTGTTGATGTGGTCAATCAGTGCGTCCACATCCCTCTCGATGTAGAAACCACTGACAACCCGGATCGATGAATAATCCGGCTTATCCTCTTCCCAAGCGGCGCCGCCATTTTCCGACTTTGCCTCTTCCCCTTGAGCGCCGGTAAAGGCCCTGCGAACCGCCCCCGCAAGGGCTTTGTACGCCTTTGCGAAACCCTGGAAATTCGGCGGTTTCCGGGCCGACGTGTCAGCCCCTGTGAGCCCGGCCAGCTTCTCCAGCTTCGCGGCACCGCCCTTTTCCGAGTTTGCCTCTCCCATGGCCCATCTCCTTTGATCCCAGTATAAGCCCCGCGGGCCGAGCCCGCAAGGACTGTATGCGTTCCATACATGCCGGATGGCGTGGGAACTTCAAGCAACGTCCGTGCGACGGTTCAGGATGCGTCTAAAGGCGTATCGGCGCGCTGGTTCGTGATGGTCGGCTCGGCGGCCAGTCTGCGGCGCCAGTCCGCCACGACCTCGGGCTTTATGCCCAGCGCCTTTGCGGCGGCGGCGTCGATCACCTTTCGCGCTTCGCACGTTTCGGCGTCTTTCATGGGCAGCAGTTCCGTTTCGCACATCTCGTCAAAGGCCGCCCGCAGAAATTTCCAGGCCGGGTTGTCCGGCTTGGGAATGCGGATTTCCCGAAGGTGCGCCAACTGCCACATCGGATAGGTGAGCTTCTTGGCCCTGCGGTTAAGAAGCATCAGCCGTACCGGTGTTGCGTTCCACCAAGCCGCCAGCGCCTTCTGGTTGTCTTCATCGGGAACTGCAATGGGGACATGCCATCCGAACGAAGGGACATCCGACCACACGGCCGCCAGCCGCCCGCTGACGGTGTCGAAACGCATGGTCACGAGCAGGTGACCTCGCTGTGCGGCGTACCGGTCGGCCAGGTCGCGCTTCCCCGGCCTTGGTCGATACCAGACATCGGGTTCGCCAGCCATGGTGCGCCTCAGCTTGCTGCTCGCGGAATGAAAACCCGGCACCGCGTCTTCGACCTGTGCGTCGCAAACCGAATAGGCGTCCAGAATTCTCTGACCAGCAGGTCCGACGTCGAAGCGCAGTCCTACGGGTTCCAGACGCTTGTTCGCTTCCAGCGTTCTAGCCACTTCCGCCAGCGCGCCGTCGTACCACTGGGCAGGTGTCCAGTCGCCAGCGCGCACGCGCTCCGCAGGCCACTCCTGTACCGTGCCCCACTCGCTGTTCGCGCCGGATGCGATAGCGTCCGCGGCCTCGATCGCCTGCTCGACATTTTCCGGCATGCGCCGCAGTGAAACGAACTGCGTGGGCGGTCGCTCACCCTCGGGCAAGCGCCTGCAAATCAGCAGGCATTCGTGAATGCTGGTGTTCTCGGAGAAATTGATCCGTTTGGGGTCGTGCGTCGTCACAATACGTTCGACGTGGAAGCGCTCGGCGATGAATCGCCTTTGCTCCATACCCGCTGTTCCTGTGCATGAGGTCACGGGCACTACCATGGCCAAGGCTCCACGGTCGGAACGCAGGAGCTGATCCGCGAGCGGCGTGAAGAAGGTCTGGACGCTGTTGGTCGTAATGACACGACCGGCCGCCGCGTCGGCAACCGCGAGGCGGTCGCGAATCTCGATCTCGTTTTGCTGCATGCCTCTGACAGCCTCTGCGCTGAACTTGCGACCGCGCTTCCTGTTATCGGTAAAGGGCGCGTTCATAATCACCGCATCGATGTCGCGCAGCGGAAAGCGACTCTCTTCGCTTTCGTTGACCTGTTCGGCATCGAAGTCGCCGAGCGACCTCCGGTGACGCTCCGCATTGACAAGGTGAATGTCTATCCGTTCGGCTTCCGTGTTCAGGAGCTCCAGAGAGCCCGCCCTGAAAGCGCCCTCCCCCTGTGGCCCGTGCGGCATCGTCAACAGGTTCATGCGCTTGTAATCCACCGTCGGCGCGCCGAGTGTGAGGTTGCATGCGGCTAGCTGAACGGCGTGCTGGTTGATGTCGAGACCGCACAACACATCTTCGACGAGTAGTTTGTGCAGCGCATTGCGCGACTGCTCGTCCAGGCCGTCGCCGTCTTCGCCGACCTTCGTTTCCTCGATGCGCGCCATGATGGTACGCAGCGCCGCCATCAGCAAGGTGCCGGTGCCGCACGCGGGGTCGATGACCCGCAGCTTCGCGACCGCTTTATCGTCGGACCAGTCTGTAAAGCTCTCTCCCAGCGCGAGCCGCGCCAGCATGATGGCCGAGATGTTGTTCGTGTAAAACGCGCCGTCGCTTTTGGCCGAGCCGAGGATGCGGTGATAAAGCGGGCCCGCGTGGTCGTAGCCGAGTTCGCTAAGCGAATCGGCGACGCGGTTGGCGCATTCCGCGAGCCCGCGGATGGCGTCGTTGACGGCCCGCCCGTCCGGCAAGTCTGCCAGCACCCGAAGCGCCGGGCGAAACACGGGTGCGTAATCCTTTTCCAGGATGGCCTCCCACGCCAGCGCCAGGAACTCGCGCGGGTTGCTCGAGCCTGCAACCTTGTCCAGCCGGATGATGGCGCGCATTTCCGGTTCGTCGCGCAGCCGGCGCTGCATGAGACAGGCGTTGCAGAGCATCAGCGCCGCAACGGTGCAGACGCCCTTGGCGCCGCCGCCCTCCTCCGGCGTCATGTCGAGCGCGTTGGCGAGCCGACCTTCCAGGGCCTCTTCCTGCAAGGCGGCGCCGGCACGCTTCACGGCGTCGGCGATCTCGTCGGCGACGAGTTGGCCGCGCCTCCCGAGCCCCGAGGCGGCCGCCACCTGCGCGTAGATCACCTGCTCCGCCTCCTTCAACTCCAGCAGGGCCTGGTACCCGGCAGGGTTCGTGCCCCCGTTTACGGGTCCGGGTGCTGTGCCGTTGCCGGAGGACTCGTAAACCTTGACGAAGGTCGCTTGCGATTCGGCCAGGCGGCCATCGTGAGACTGGAGCGCGCGCAACACGCGGCCCACCGCCTGGTAGCCCTCCGTGCCCTGCATCAAAGCCGCCGCCACGTCGCTGCCCGGCTCTACGACCACGGGCACGATGATGTAACCAAAGCGCTTGCCCTCCGCCTTGCGCATGACACGGCCCACGGCCTGCACCACGTCCACCTGGCTGCTGCGCGGGTCGAGGAACACGACCGCATCGAGCGAGGGCACGTCCACCCCTTCCGTGAACAGCTTGACGTTGCACACAATCCGGCATTCGCCTTCGCGGTCGGTCTGAGCGAGGGCGCGCAGTTCCTGGTTGCGCTGTAGGGCACTCGCAGATGCGTCGAGGTGCGTGGCGGTTACCTTCATCGCACGCCCGCCTTCCATCCTGCGGGTGGTGGCCCGCAGCACCTCGCTCTCCACCAGGGCTTTCGCGTACCACTTTGAGCGCAGAATCGTGTTGGAAAAGGCCATGGTGCGCGGCAACCTGCCCGGCTGCTCCAGGTTCTCGCCCTCGGTGACGCCGTTCACGGCCAGCGAGACGCCCAGTACGCGCGCCATATCGTTCGGCGTCGGCGCCCGGTTCCCCGTTCCCGCGCCTTCGATCCCCTCGAGACGCCGTCGCAGACCCGAGGTCACGCCGGCCTGGCTGACGCCCAGCACGATCACCCGGTAGTCCGAGAGCATCCCGTTTTCCACGGCCTTCTTGAAGGGAAGGAGGTGAAATTCCGGCCCGTAAACGGACTGGTCGCTCATGTCGATGACATCCACGCCCCTATCTTTGAGCCTGGCCCTTGAACTTTGCGTGTAGATGCGCGGTGTTGCGGTCATGTAGAGGCGTTTTTTCGCATGCAGCCGCGCGCCATCGTGAAAGGCCCGGAAGTCCACCTTGCGGGCGCCCTGCTCTGCGCCGTCTTCCAGCACCGCGCCGGTGGTGCGATGCGCTTCGTCGGCAATGGCGAGGTCGAACTTCGGCGCGCCGTGCTCGGCCTGCGCCTCGGTGACCCTGCGCAGCGACTGGTAGGTGCAGAACACCACGCGCGTATCGTCGCCGCGTTTGAGTAAACGGGCGATTTCAGACGCATCCGTGGAGACGCGGCACTCCAATTCCGAGACCCGGATATCCTCGTTCTCGCTGCGCCCCCCTGCTGTCTGGTCGGAGCACACGACCATGCACGCCAGCTTGCGCGTGGTCTGGCGCAGCCATTCGCGGCGCGCCTGGGAAACGAGCGCGATGGTGGGCGCCGCAAAGAGAATGCGACCACCGTCCGGTACGACCTGCTCTGCGATGCGCAGCGAGGTGAAGGTCTTGCCCGTGCCGCAGGCCATGATGAGGCGCCCCCGGTCATGATTCGCGAGGCCTTCCACCACGTCTTCGATGGCGTCGGCCTGCAGCGGCCACGGTTCCTGCACGGGCCGCTCGGCGTCTTCCTCTTCCACCGGGACGCCGAGGTACTGCTGGAAGTCGATTTGCCGGACCTGGGGATTGGCGCCCTCGATTGCCTGCTCCGCGTTCGGCCCCCAGCGGCAGGTCGCCACGATCCAGCGAAGGCTGAACACCTTCGGCTGCGACCCTCCCAGAAACTTGTCGATCTCGCCTTTGCGGAGCGTTTGTTTCTCGTCGTAGCACTTGCACTGGATGGCGACCCACTCGCCCGAAGTCAGCCGCGCAACCAGGTCGATGCCGATGTCGCGACCGTCCCGCCCGGTCAGTTCTTCCCGTTCCGGCCAGTCGCGCCAGCGCCATATTTCTTCGACATCGAACTCCGGCTGCTGCCGGGCGATGCGACAGAAAAGCTGCTCGAACCAGCGGCCCTTCTCCGACTCGTCGCGGCTCGTCTTGCGGATTCGCTCGAGGACGGCGCCGGCCGTGGGGCGCCCGCCAAGATCAAGGGCTCGTTGCGCGGCGTACATGGCAGCTTCCTCGTTTTTTGCCTGGAATGGCAGATCCGGGCGATCCCTCAGACGTTGCTCTGAACCTCGCACAAAAAACAGCGGCTTTCGCCCTGCTCCGTCGGATACATGGGCGGCGCTTCCCGGTCGCAGCGCTCAAAACGCTCGGTGCAGCGGGTGTGAAAGCGGCAGCCGGGCGGCGGCGCGGCAGGCGAGGGTACATCGCCAAGCACGCGCACTGCAAGCCGGCGCCGCATGGGGTCCACCGAAGGCAGTGCGCTGAGCAGGCCCCGGGTGTAGGGATGCGCGGGCGCTTCAAATACGCGCTGGGTGGCGCCGCGTTCCACGATTTGCCCGAGGTACATCACTGCCACTTCGTCGGCCAGGTAGCGCACCACGGAAAGGTCGTGCGTGATGAACAGGTAGGCCAGGCCGAATTCCTGCTGAAGCTCGCCGAGCAGGTTGAGCACCTGGGCCTGGATGGAAATGTCCAGCGCGGAGACCGCTTCGTCGCAGATGATCAGCTCGGGCTCCAGCGCCAGCGCCCGCGCAATGCCGATGCGCTGACGCTGGCCTCCGGAAAACTCGTGCGGGTAGCGCCACATGGTATCGGGGTCGAGTTGCACCCGGCGCAGCAGTTCG
>CAZJXU010000194.1:0-1570 GCA_964550095.1 uncultured Spirochaetales bacterium
CGACCTGATCGTCTCCGGCATTCCCTTTTCCATGCTGGACAAGGAGATCAGCCGGGCCACGCTGGGCGCCGCCCGGCGCGCGCTGTGCAAGCGCGGACGCTTCGTCGCCTACCAGTTCCGCAGCCACATCACGCGCGCGGCCAGGCCGGTGTTCGGCGCGCCGAAAACGCACCTCGGCTTCTGGAACATTCCGCCGATGAAAATCTACGTGTGGAACGCACCCGATTTATCGACGGAGAGCGCATGACTTATCAGGAGATGCGACCGGCTGTGACACCGAAAACTACCAGTATCGCGCTCAGAAATTCGCTGAAAATCTCAAATACCCAAACGAGCCATTATAATCCCAGGGCGTGCTGAGCGGGCGCAGGTTGCCCTGCCCCGCCGTCTCGGCAGCCGGAACGTCGGGGAACTCGTCAAACAGGTTCTGCACGCCGAATGCCACGCGCATGCGCTCGTCGATCTCGTAGCCGATCTCCACGTCGAAGATGAATGCGCCGCTGTAGGAATCGAAATAGGGGCAGGCCGCATCATTGAAGCGACATGCCTTCCAGCCGCTGTAGTAACTCGCGCGCAGCAGCAGGCCGAGAGCGTCCAGGCCGTGTCGGCTGGTCAGCACGATGCGATGCTCCGGGTTCAGCGTTTCGAGTTCGTTCATGCGGCGCGGACTGAGCAGGTCAACGGACTGCGGCGTGTTGACATAGACGCCGGATCCTTCTCTCGTCTCGGCGACCAGCGGGTCGCAGCCGCCGTTTGCGCGCGGGAAACAGTCGCTCCTCTTCGCGGAGGAGCTGTCGAGTTTGGTTTTCGTCCAGTTCCAGGCGAGGTCGATGTCCGTCTCGATGCTCCAGACGGGCGACCAGGTGAGCACCAGGTCCAGCCCCTGGGTGGTGGTGTCGAAGTCGTTGGAGTAGAAACGCACCCGGCTGACCGTGGCGCCGAATGTCTCCGCTGCGACCTCGGAGGCGCGCAGCACGGGCGCCGCCGCATCGACCACGGCGGCGCCGGGTATGCAATCCGCGAAATCCACCACCGCCCCGCCCGCGGCGCCGTGGTTGCAGTTGCGCAGCCTCAGCTTATCGAGAGAGATGTCGCCGGTGAGCGCAACCCGGTCTTCCACCTTGATGTGGAAGTAGTCCAGCGTGAGGGTCAGCCGCTCTCCGGCCCGCCAGGCCAGCCCCCCTGACAGGTTGGTGGATTCCTCTTCCGTGAGCGGCGCGCCGCCCAGGGCGGTGGAAATGGGGTCCGTGGGCGGCAATTGGCCCACCTCCACCAGCAGGTCTCCCTCTCCCCCGCCAAAGTCGGTGGAGAGCACGCGCAGGTTGGCCTGGCCGGGCGAGGGCGCGCGGAAGCCGGTGCTGACCGTGCCGCGCAGGTGCAGGCCGGGCGCGAGTTCGTAACTCAGCGCCAGCTTGCCCTTCAGCGTGTCGCCGAAGTCGTCGTAGAAATCTTCGTAGCGCGCAGCCACGCCCACCAGCAGGCGCTCCGTCACGTCCGCTTCCAGGTCGATGTATGCAGCCCAGTTGGGGCGACTCCACTCGCCCGCGTATCTCGGGTCCAGCCCCTGGTG
>CAZJXU010000195.1:0-4293 GCA_964550095.1 uncultured Spirochaetales bacterium
GCGTAGCCTGCAGCCGCCTGGCGACGGCCGGGCTGCAGCACGGCGCGCTGCAACGCGTCGCCCGAGAGCTCGGCGGCGGCCTCTCCGGGAACGCGCAGCACGCTGAAGATGGTCCCCACCGGTATCGCAACGTCGATGTTGGAAGAGCCGTCGAGCGGGTCGGCCAGCACGATAAAGCCGCCTGTTGTTTCGGTCGCGGCGCCCGAATCACCGGCGACCACATCACCAGCCGCATCGCCACTCGCATGGCCAGCGCCCGCGCTCGCATTGCTGCCGCCCGAATCGCCGCCAGTCGCATTGGCGCCTGCATCACCGCCGACTGCATTGCCGCCGGTCGCATCTTCGCCGCCCGCCGCATCCCTGTCAGCCTGCGGCGGGTGCAGCAACACCGGCTCGATCTGTTCCTCGGAGACGTAAACGGAGGCGGCCGGGACTTCGCGCAAACGCCCGAGCAGGATTTCGTCGGCCATGACATCGAGCTTTTGCTGCTGCTCGCCCTGCACGTTCACCGCGCCCTGGGCGCCCACCACGTCCTCGATGCGCGCGCGGCGCACCAGCCGGGCAATCTCGATGGTCGCCCCGGCCACGGCCTCGAGCACGGCAGGCGGCGGGCCAGCGGCGCCGGGCGCGCGCAGGCGCTCTGCGAGCGGCGTCAGGCCGCCCGCCCTGGGTTTTTTTGTCATGCCTGGTCTCTCCCGGCCGGGCCTGGAAGGGTACAGCAAGCAGGGGCCAAAGCCCGGCTGGGCCCGCCTGGGGGCCATTATGCCCCTTCGGCGCCGTTTCAGCTAATTTTCCCCGCGGGGAACCTGGACTGGAAACCCCGGCCAAAGTCGTGTATTTGATAGGGGCAGCGCTTCGCTCCTTACGACGACGTTCCTCCGAGCGAAGCGGCAGGGATGGGCCGGAGAACCGGCGGTTTTGCGGTTTTCGCCCGGCCTCCCCTTCCCCTCCTTGTGTGAGCGTGTGTGGGCCGGCCGCGTGATGCGGGCGTTTCCGGCGATGCTGGCGGGACGGGCGCGTGGGCAAAGCCCCCGGTCGGGGCCCGCCAGGCCCCCGGCAGCAAAGCCGGCGCCGGCGCAGCCTTGCCGGGCCTTGCCGCCCCTGTCCGTCACACCTTGTCAGAGGTTGATCCTTTCAGAGACGCCTGGAACTTCGCAACCGGCGCCTCCTCTTATTTCGCAGTCGGCGTCCCGCCAGGCTGCCCGGGCTGCTGACGCAGCCCATCACCGGGAAACAGGCTTTGGCCAAAGAAGACAGCCCGATACGGAAGAAGCGTCCCGCCCGCAAAGCCGCGACGACGCGAGCAAAGCAGGCGGAAGAGGCGACGCCTCCGAAGGCGGAAGCGCGCAGCGATGCCGAACTGCGCGACGACGCTGCAGGCGCCGCTGCGCCCGGCGCCCGCCCCAAGTCCAAAGCCCGCAAGGCCGCCGCCGGCAATGGCAACGGGCGAAGCGCCCGGCAAGCCGCCGCCGATGCCGAGTCGCTCGTGGACGGCGACGCCCAGGACGCGGGCATGGACGTGGACGACGCGGCGGCAGACGCGGGCGCGGACACGGCGGCGGATGCGGGCGCGGACGCAAGCACGGGCATGGACGCGGACACGGATATGGCGGCGGATGCGTCCGAGGACGAAGCGCTCTCCCTCGAGGACGAGGTCGCGTTGGAACTCTTCGACGAAGGCGCCGACCCGATCGACGAAGAGACGCTGGATGCAATCCGCCGCGAGGTCGCCGAAGACAAGGCCAGCGAGTCGGAGCTGCTGGAAATGGCGGCGCGCCTGAAACAGCAGGACGAGGGCGAAGCCGAAGAAGAAGTGGTGGTGAGCGAGGGCCCCGTGTTTGAAGGCGAGGTACCCTTGGACACCGAAGCCGAGCGGCAAGAGGCCATGGTGAAGGCCGCCCGGCGCCTCGGCATCAAGCGCCTGCACCCGGAACAGGAAGAGGTAATCGACACCGTCCTGCGCGGCGAAGACGTGCTGATGGTGCTGCCCACCGGTTTCGGCAAGAGCGCCTGTTACCAGATCCCATCGATGATTTTGTCGAAGCCGGTGCTGGTGATTTCGCCGCTGCTGGCGCTGATGCAGGATCAGTACGAAACGATGCAACGGCTCGGCCTGCCCTGCATCAAGCTCGACGGGCAACTGCGCGGCAAGAAGCGCAAGGACGCGCTTCAGCGCATTGCAGCGGGCGAGCGCCTGCTGGTGATGACCACGCCCGAGACCCTGGCGGCGCCCGACGCGAACGAGGCGCTTTGCAAGGGCGGCATTTCGCTGGCGGCCGTGGACGAAGCGCACTGCATTTCCGAGTGGGGCTACGACTTCCGCCCCGCGTACCTGCAAATCGGCGAGCGCCTGCAGGGCATGGGCGCGCCGCCCACCCTGGCGCTGACCGCCACCGCCACCGAAAAGGTGCGGCTCGCCATCGTGCGCTTCGCCGGGCTGAAAGACCCGCACACGGTGAGCGCCTCCCCGCACCGGGACAACCTCGCATTCGACGTGCTGCACGCCGCGAGCGGCGCGCGCCTGCGCGCGCTGGTGCGCCTGGCGCTGCGCGTGCGGCGCCCCGGCATCATCTACTGCTCGACCACGCGCGACGTGGATGAAATCTTCACCGTGCTGCAACGCTTCAAGGTGCCTTCGCAGCGCTACCACGGGAAAATGACCGCCGCGTCGCGTCGCAAGAGCCAGGAGATGTTCATGCAACGCGGGCGGCGCATGGTGATGGTGGCGACCAACGCGTTCGGGCTGGGCATCGACAAGCACGACATCCGCTACGTAATGCATTACCAGTCGCCCGCTTCGCTGGAGCAGTACGTGCAGGAAGCAGGCCGCGCCGGGCGCGACGGCCGACGCGCCAACTGCATCATGCTGTACTCGCCGGACGACCGGAAGATTCACGAAGCGCTGCTGTCGCGCAGCCGCGTACGGCCCGAGCAACTGTTCCGGCTGGCTACCACGCTGGCGCACTGGGCCCGCGAAGACAACGCGCCAAGTTTGGAGGCGCTGGCGCTCTCTGCCGAAACCGGCACGCGCACCACCACGGCGCTGCTGGCCTTGCTGGACGAGGGCAACCTGGTGAAGTGGGATCAGGACGCGGTGCACATCATCGTGCCGCCGGACGAGTTCGAAGAGCGCGCGCGCAAACTCGCAGGCCAGTTCGAAACCCTGCGCACCCAGGATTCCCGGCGGCTGGACTCCATCGCCGACTACGCCGCGCTGGACGAATGCCGCGCCTCCATGCTGGAAGACTACTTCGGCGAAGAGCCCGGCGAAGATTGCGGCATCTGCGACCGCTGTCGCGGCGGCGCCGACCGGCCGAACAGCTTCTGGGAGCCGCTGGCCCCGCCCAAGGACGATGAGCGCGATGCGCGCAGGCGCGGCGGCAACGGGCGCGGCGCCCGGGGACGCAGCACGGGCGGCGGCCAGGGCGGCGTGCCGCGCTGGCGCATCAAGGGCAGGCCGCTCAGCGGCGCCGGCGGCAGGAGCAAAGGCGGCAGCGCTGCGAGCGGACGCATCAACAACCGCGTGCGGCGCAGGCCGACGCAAAAGCAACCGCACCCCGCGCCGGCGCCGGCGGCGAAGGCCCCCGCAGACGGCGGCGCCGCCGAGGCGAATAACGCCAAAATGAAAGCGCGCGCACGGCGCCGTGCGAACATCCGGCGACGCATCGCGCGCAAGCGCAGAAACCCGGCGCCGCAGGGCGAAGGCGCAGGCGCCGGTCCCGAAGCGCCGGAAACCCCGCCGGGGGACTGACTTACCAATTGTCGTGGCCGGTGACTTACCAACGGACGTGGCCGGCGGACTCCCTGGCAACGAACGGGCATCCCGGCCCCTCCCGCCGGCACTACCGCCCCCGCAAACACCGACCAATTCCGCACGGCTGCCACGCTCCGGTAACCAGATAAAATTTCGTGATCACAGCGTCACGTACAGACTGCCCCTCCGCCCGCAGATTGGCCTAACGCCCCCTTTCCGACTCTTGCGCCTCCTCTGCCTCCGCCGCCCCATTGCCCGCAACTTTATGTTGCGGAATCGCCCCGACGCCCCCGGGCGCAAACAAATGTTGCGGCAAATCGCTCTGAAACGCCCGCTGCGGCCTTTACAGGCTGGCACAGCCCTTGCTCTATCAAGAGGCAGACATTCTGCGCGCCCGCAGAGAGACGACATGCTTCGCAGCAACCTCTTCGATGTGCTTCTTGGTGTTCTGCTGGTCGGCGCCATCGTGGTCGCCCTGACTCCCTCCTTTCTCTGATACGACCTGAAAGCCGACGCCCCTCGCGGCGCCCGCCACAGGG
>CAZJXU010000196.1:0-2156 GCA_964550095.1 uncultured Spirochaetales bacterium
GGTCCCGGACGCGCGGATGCGCTGGCGTGCGGCCCCGGGCGCGCTTACGAGTCGTGGGGCCTGAAGGGGAAGTAGCGATCGCGGACACCTTGCGAGATCAGGGCGGCAGTCTTGAAGGCGCTGCGCGTGGCGTCGATGCGATTCATCCCGTTGACCCATATCTCGCGATAAATCTCGCGCACGCGGGTGAGAAATTCCTCGTTCTCGTAGGCCTCGCCGGGGTCGCGCCGGCCATGCACGCGCTCCAAGGCCCACCTGGCGGGAAGATCCAACTGCAGAATCATGTCGGGGCGCGGAAAGTCCCCTTCTTCATGGTCGGCCAGAATCTTTCGCCACGGCAGGCCCCTGGCCCCCTGGTAGGCCACGGACGAAAAGTAGTAACGGTCGCTCAGCACCCAGTCGCCCCGCTCCAGGCCGGGCTTTATCACCTCGTCCACGTGCGCCCGGCGCTGCTCGACAAAAAGCGCGAGTTCCGCTTCGGGCTCCAGAAGCGTGCCCGCCCGCGCCAGCTTGCGAATGCGCCGGCCCGCGGGGCAGCCCTCGTAGGGCTCGCTGGTGCACAGCACCGGCTTGCCCTGGGACTTCAGGTCGTCCGCCAGCCATTTGAGCTGGGTGGACTTGCCGGCGCCGTCGATGCCTTCGAAGACGAGTAAACGCCCGTTCACGGGGTGTCCTCCGATGCGGGTTCACACCGGCAGGGTCGCAGAAATTCGACCGGTGCGCAAGTGCTTGAATTTACAGGCTTCTTTCGGACGGGGCTGCGGCCGGCCAGGTTGGCACGGGCGTTGCACCTGTGATGGGCAAGACCAAGTCGGTCGAACATCGCCCACACCTTCTGGGATCGGGTGACGATGCAGCCTCCGGGCGGGAGACAAACATGACAACGAGGAACTTTTTCATGTGGGTGATGCATCCTGTTGTTGTGCTCGCCCGGAGGTCTGTATCAGGAAGGGCGGCGTCTTTGCTGCTGCCGGCCCTGGCCCTGGCTTTGATCCCGGCCCTGGTTTTTGCGCCCGGCGCCGCGCCGGCTTCCACCACGGAGGAAGTCCAGGCCGGCGAAACGCTCGATGTGGAAGACAGGGATTTCGACGAAACGCTGGTGGACGAGGACATACTGGACAACCGGGGCATCGTGAATGTCAGCGGGGTGGTGAGCGGCCTCGAGCGCTACCGGAGCCACGGCGGCCTGCTCATTAATATGGGGACTTTTTCTGCGGCCTTCGAAGGGAGCGCGCTCAGCGACCGCATCTTCAACCACGGCAGCCTGACCCTGCAGGGCGGCGGCGACTTTGGCGCAGGGACGGATGTGCTGCTGAACAGCGGCACGCTCACCATCGAGGCGGGCGTTCGGGTGTTCGGGCTGGAGCGCTACGAGAGCATCGGCGCGCCTACCAGTGAGGGCGCCGAGGGCAAGATCGACATCAACACGGCCGATGCAAAATTGCTGGACGAGCTGCCGGGCATAGGCGCGGTGACAGCCGGGCGCATCGTCGAGCTGCGGGAACAGAGAGGACGCTTTCAAAGCATCGACGAGCTGGACGACGTGTCGCGCGTCAGCAAGACGACCATCGACAAGTTTCGCGACCGGGTTTTCGCGGGGCCGCTCACTGAGGAATCGGGCGCAGGCGGGGTACTCATTAACCACGGAGAGTTCGCGGCGCCGATTTTCGGCCGGGGCGCGGATGATCGCGTGGTCAACCACGGGCGCATGACCCTTGCAACGGGCAGCGACTTCGGGGCGGGAAGCGACACGCTGGAAGGAAGCGGCGCGTTCACCATCGGCGCGCTGGACTCGATCGACCAGGTTTCCATCGCGGGCCTGGAGCGCTTCACCCTGGAAAACGGGGGAACGCTGTGGATCACGATCGACTCGAGCGATCCCGCGCAGCCGCTTGGCGATGTGCTGGACCTCGGCGAGGCCGCGGTGCAGCTCCGGGGCGCGGCGGGTTTGAACGACCTCAACCTGGAGCCCAAAACCATCACGCACCGCTTTCTGCTCACCCGGGGCGCGGAGCTCGACATCAGCGGGCTGCGGGCCGAGAGCACTGTCGTGAATCGGCTGTCCTTCGCCCTGCACCAGGATGGCGACCTGCGCTCGGTGGAGCTCACAAGGACGATTGATTTCACGATGGGCGGGATGGAAGCGGCGCCTGAAC
>CAZJXU010000197.1:0-2826 GCA_964550095.1 uncultured Spirochaetales bacterium
CCGCGCACGCTGCACAGGGGCGAAGGGCAAAAGCCGCGCGCCTGCGACTTCCACCGATGTATTTGCATGAAGAGCATTTCCAAAAACACCGCGCTGTTGCTGGTGGACCTGCAGAACGACTTTCTGCATCCCGAGGGCGCCTACGCGCGCGCGGGCGCCGGTTGCGAAGCCATCGCCGCTTTGCCCGCTCGCCTTGCGCCCGTGGTCGAAAGCGCGCGTGCAAAGGGCATTCCGATCATCGCCACGCTCTTCACCCTGGTGCCGGACCTCCGCGGCGAACCGCTGCTGAGCCCGCACCTGCGCCGCCTGCGCCCCTTCCTCACGCGCGGCGACTTCGCACCGGGCACTTTCGGCCAAGCGCTGGTCGATGAATTGCGCCCGGCCCATTTCGAAGTCGAAAAAATCGCCTACTCGGCCTTCTACATGAGCCGGCTCGAGTGGCTGCTTCGCCGCTGCGAAATCGAAACCCTGGTACTCGCCGGCATCACCAGCAACGGGGGCGTGGCCTCCACCGCGCGGGGCGCCCACACGCGCGACTTCCACTGCGTGCTGCTCAGCGACGGCTGCGCGGCCTTCAGCGAAAGCGCGCAGCAGGCGGCGCTCCAGGATCTCGGCGCCTTTTGCACGCTGATGACTTGCAGCGAAGCGCGCGCCGCCTTTGCAAAAACCGAACAGGCCGGCACGACCGGAACGGCGGGCGCGGCTCCGTAGCAAGGCCCTGCATCACCCGGGCGGGCGGCGAAGCGGCCCGGGCGAGGGCAAGGAACGCACGGCAGGCGCGTCCCCGGCGAAGGCGGGGGATGCAAAGCGGGCGGCTGACTCGTCGCAAGACGCGGTCGGCCGGCCCCGGCGAGGAACGCGGCGCCCCGCCGGCCATGCCGAAACCGGCCGGTCGTAACGACGGTGGACGCCGCACCGCAACACGCGATGACCCGGCGCACGCAGCGACTCAGCGGCGCGCCAGTTCCTCGCTCACCTGCTCCACCGCCGGGTCCGTTTCGCCCGCCGCGGCCGCCTCCAGCTCCTGCTGCACCACGCGCAGGATGGTGGCGATGTACTCGCGGGTCTTGCGGATGCGCTCGGCGGAAGCGGCCTGCGAAGGAACGAAGCTCTCGATCTCCTCGCGTTTCAGCACGCCGTGCGCTTCCAGCAGGCGCTCCAGGGTGTCGAGGCGGTCGCGGGTGACGGAGAGTTCCTGCGCCAGCGCCAGCGCGATTTGCAGCACGCGCTCCGCGTCGCGGTTTTCCAGGAACCAGGGGCGCTGACCCAGGGACTTGGCGCCGGCCAGCGCGATGTAATCCGGCGCTGCATCGGCCTCCGGCGTCGCATTGGTCGCGCCGGGTTCCGACGCAGCAGAGGCGTCGGCGCCGGGCGCGGCCTCCGCCGCACGCTCCGCTTCGCCCCCGGCTTCGCGCCGCGCACTCACCTGGCTGCGCCGGCCTTGCGCGCGCCGATCATATGCCAGCTCGGCGTGCGCCCGAAGTCCTCGTGTTCGCGCTGCTGCGCCGCGGGGAACAGGTCCGCGTCCACCACGGCGCACACCTTTCCGTGCATGACCTCCTGCGGCGCGAAGCCCGCATCCACCATGACCCGGTCGAGGTCCAGCTCGTGGAACCTGGTCCAGTAGGGTTCGTTGTTGTGGTAGGCGTCCCAGTCGCGCATGTACTGCTCGTAGAGATCCATGTCCTCGCTGTATTGCGGCTGTTCGATGTGCAGGGTGATGCCGCCCGGCGCGAGCAGGCGATACACCTCTTTCAGGATGGCGGGCAGCGCGCGGTGCGAGGTCTCGTGAAACATCATGGTGGACTGGATCCAGTCGAAGGACTCGTCCGGAAAGTCCAGCGACTCGGCGTTGCCCTGCACGAAGCGGACGTTGTTCACGCCGAGCGCGCGCGCGCGCGCATGGCCGTAGCGCAACATCGGCGCGGCCTGGTCAACGGCCGTGACTTCGGCATCGGGAAAGGCCTGCGCCAGCGGCAGGGTGTTGTGGCCAAGACCGCAGCCGATTTCGAGAATGCGGCGCGGCGTGAAATCCGGCATATGCTCGCGCAGCCAGGCGGCCACGCCGTGTCCGCCGCCGTCGGAATAACGGCCGAGCATGCCGCCGGTGGTGACGAAGATGCCGGCGTCGTAGTTGGCCGCCGCGCTGACGTCGCCGGGCGCGAGTTCGGCGTGGTAACTGCCGGGCATGCAGTGGTGATCGACGGCCGCCAGGTAGCGCGGCGTTTCCAGCTTCGGGTCGAGCTGCAAGCTGGGCTGCCCGGCGTTGAAGGCCTCGGCCTTGCGCGCGAGCTGTTGCTGCCTGCGCAGCACCAGCATGCGACCCGCCTGCTGCCTCGACTCCATGGCGGCCCGGCGCAGGGCGCACCAGAGCTGGTGAAAGGGATGACGCAGCATGGCGCGCCGCACCTCGTGGCGATCTTCGAAACCCCTGCCCTGCGTGCGCTGAAACTCGGGCAGCACCGCCTTGTCGTACACCCCCTGGTTGCCGGGCATCACCCGGGTCGCCAGGTGGTAGGTGAACTGGGCCAGGAAATCGAAGCGCGCCGCTTCGTCGTGGTCGGCATCGGGCAGCATCCCGTGGCTCCCGATGGAACGCCAGGGGGGCGGCCCTTCCAGCTTCGGCGTCGATTCGGCGGCGCGCTCGGTCGCTTCGGCCATGTTCATTCCTCCTCTTGCATCTTGAGCCTTCGCCACATCGGGGGCAAGACCCTCGGGCCGGGCGGCGCCGCCGTTCAGCGGGCCCCCGGTCCGGCCTGCTATAATGATATAACAAAGCATCCACCGGGGGGAGGCGGGCCGGACCCGGGCCGAAGGCCGAAAGGC
>CAZJXU010000198.1:0-2522 GCA_964550095.1 uncultured Spirochaetales bacterium
CTCTGCGACCCGGGGGTTTCGGCGCCCCTCACGGCCCTGCCGGGCGCCGAAACCCCCGGGTCGCAGAGCGGCCTGGCCTCCCCGCAGACATCCTGCTGCACGTGGCTCCACAGCACCTTCCCGCTGCGGGCGTCCACGGCGTGAACCCCGGGCCGGGCGGCCTCCGGGTCCAGGAAGTCCCCGTTGCGGGTGTCGTTCATGTCGTTGATGGGCACGAAGACTGTCGGCCCTTCGGCGGCGAGCCCGAAATGCACGCCGCCCTGGATGCTGCCCCGGCCGATCCGGGTGCGCCACAGCGGGCGCGGCGCCGGCGCGTCCGGGTCGAGGGCGAACACCGATCCGTCCTTGTGGCCGCCGACGATCACCTGGCGCCCCGCCTCGTCCAGGTCCACCAGCAGCAGGCTGGCGCCGAGGTCGAAATCGGGGCCGTCTTCTTCGGGACAGTTCGGGTTGTCCGCCATCATGCAGGCCACGTTCCAGGCGTCGCCTGCCGTTACCTGGCTGGTCCACACCCTGCTGCCGCTGTCCAGGTCGATGGCCAGCACCGCATCGCTGTTGCCCTCGGCGGGAGAGGAATAGTTTTCGCCGGTGCCGATGTAGATGCGCCGGCGCCGCGCATCGATGGTGGGGCTGGCCCAGATCGGCGCGCCCGAGGGCGCAAAGCGCGCCGTGCCCACCGAGGTCCTGCCGATTTCGGCGGGCGCCTCGGGGATGGAATAGTGCACCCAGCGCTCCTTGCCCGTGGCCGCATCCAGCGCACGCACGCTGCCCCGGAAGGTGCAGCAGGGGTATGCGGGGTCGGCGGCGGCCGTCACCTCCAGGGAAGACACCGGCACGTACAGCGTGTCTTCGAAAAAGGCGGGCGTGCCGGTCAGCGTCGCACTCGGGTGATCGTCCACCTTGAGGGACCAGACTTCTTCGCCGCTTTTTGCATCCACCGCGTACGCCCGGGCCAGGATGTCGCCGAAGAACACCAGCGGCCGCCCGTCCACTTCGGCGGGCACTATTCCCGTGCGCACCTCGGAAGAGGCGTGAAACACCCAGCGCACGCAGCCCGTTTCGACATCCAGCGCATACACGCGGCCGTCGTAACTGCCCACGTACACCGCGCCGTATGCTATGGCCGGCTGGGAGCGCGCGCGCAAAGCGCCCGGATAGACAAACGCCCAGCGCAGTTCCAGCTCGGGAATGTCGGCGGCGTCGAAGCCGAGCGACCCTGCCGGAACCAGGCGCCGCGTGTCGTGGCCCCAGCCCGCTGCGGGCGGCGGCTTGGCCGCATCGAAGCGCCCGGGTTCGCCCTCGCAGTACAGGCCGGCCAGGTCGTCCGCATCGCCCGGGCGGAAATGCCGGCGCGTCAGGTACTCGATGACGTCGATGCGCTGCGCTTCGGAAAGCGCTGCAGCCTGGCTCACCATGATGCCTTCAAACAGTGACTGGTGCAGCGCTTGCGGCGTCATCATCTCCAGCCAGACCAGGTGCGGCGCGCGGGCGACCGAGCCGTTGTGGCAGCTCGCGCAGTGTTCCTGGTACAGCGCCGCGCCGGGCAGCGCTTCTCTGTCTTCGAAATCGTCGAGGCCGGCCTGGAACTGATCGACGGAAACCAGCGCTTCGCCCTCGGGTTCCGCCTCCGTGCAGGCCAGGCCGAAAGCCACCGCTGCCGCCGCCGCGAGCCCCAGCCGGGCGCAAAGCCGCGCTCCCCCGCTATTCATGGAGATACTCCCTGGTGTTCTTGCCCGATGATGTCCCGGCGCCGCCGGGGCGACGGGCCGCCGCCCCGGGCGTGCGGGGCCGCACTTTAAACCACAGGCGGGGGTGATTATCAACGGGCGCGCCCGGCCGCCGAATGCGGGGCATCGAAAAGCTGCGATATGCTGGGGGAAAGGAGGAGACCATGGCTTTGCTGCCTGTCGGCGACGGGAACGATATCTACTTCGAACATCATTCGGGCGGAAAACGCGGGCTTGGCGTTTTGCTGTCTCACGGCTGGGGCATGGCATGCCGGGCCTGGGACGACACCACGGCCTTCCTGGTGGACCAGGGCTACGACGTGATCGCCTACGACCACCGGGGCTGCGGACAATCAGGCAAAGACTTCGCCGACCACGAAATCGGGGCGCTGGGCGATGACGTGGTCGCCCTGTGTCAACACCTGGGCCTTTCCCGGGTGGTGCTGAACGGCTGGTCGCTGGGGGGCGCCGTGGTCATCGATGCAGCAGCCAAGCTGGGCCCGGCCGCGGCGGGCATCGTGCTCACCAGCGGCGCCACGCCCCGTTACACGCAGGCCGAAGGTTTCCCCCACGGCGGTACGCCGGCAGACGTGGAAGCCACAGTGGCGGCGCTGCGGGCAGGACGCGCAGCATTCCTGCACACCCTGTACTTTGAGGGCGCGTTCGCCAAGCCGGTACCGGAGGCGGTGAAGGCGTGGTGCCTTTCGCTGGCGCTGCAGGCGAGCCCTGCCGCAGACGCTTCGCTGCGCGCCCTGGCGCACCTGGACCAGCGCGACATCATGGCGTCGCTGAATG
>CAZJXU010000199.1:0-1956 GCA_964550095.1 uncultured Spirochaetales bacterium
CGAACCCGAAAGGATGGAGAGCCCCACCAGGTGCACGCCTTCGTCCTGCGCGCTCCGGGCGATTTCTTCGGGCGTGAGGCGGATGCCTTCGTACACCACCTCCATGCCCATGTCGCGCGCGCGCACCGCAATTTGTTCGGCGCCGTTGGAATGCCCGTCGAGCCCCGGCTTGCCGACCAGAATTTTGAGCGGCCTGCCGCTGCGCTTGCTGAAGTCGCGCACCCGGGCCCGCACCGCTTCGTCCGGCGACGTGCCCTCGCCAGGCGCCGCGCCGTCCGCCTGCATCCCGCCGCAGCTGCCGCCGGCCGCCTGCATCCTTACACCGCCCCCAGCGCCTTCCGCCTGCGCACTGACGCCGGTGGGCGCGCGGTACTCGCCGAACTGTTCGCGCAGCGCGCCGGCCCACTCGCCCGTGGTGACCCCGGCGTGCGCGGCGCGGATGCAGGCCGGCATGATGTTGGCGCCGCTTTTCAGCGCGTCGTCAAGCGCCCGCAGCGCGCCTTGCACGTCGGCGTCGTTTCGCCCCTCGCGAAAGGCCTGCAGGCGCCGCACCTGTTCGCGCTCCGCTGAAAGGGGGGCGCTCACCACCTGCTCGGCCGCGTTTTGCGTGAGCGGGGAGGGTTCGCTTTCCCGGTACGCGTTCACGCCCACCACGGTCTGCTCGCCGCTCTCGATGGCGCGAATGCGCTGCGCCTGGCTCTCCACCAGGCGCTGCTTCATGTAGCCCCGTTCCACGGCGGCCACGGCGCCGCCCATTTCCAGCACGCGTTCCAGTTCGGCCTCCGCCGCCTTCACCAGCTCAGCGGTGCGCGCCTCCACCACGTGCGAGCCGTCGAACAGGTCCGGGTATTCGAGCAGGTCGGTCTCGAAGGCGAGCACCTGCTGGATGCGCAGCGACCACTGCTGGTCCCAGGGGCGCGGCAGGCCCAGCGCTTCGTTCCAGGCCGGAAGCTGCAGCGCCCTGCACCGCGCGCGCTTTGAAAAGGTGACGCCCAGCGCTTCCAGCACGATGCGGATCACGTTGTTTTCGGGCTGCGCCTCGGTCAGGCCCAGCGAGTTGACCTGCACGCCGTAGCGAAAGCGCAGCAGCTTTTCATCTGCGACGCCGTAGCGCTCGCGCCCGAGCTTCTCCCACAGCACGCCCATGGCGCGCGCCTTGCACACCTCTTCCACGAAGCGGATGCCCGCGTTCAGGAAGAAGGAAATGCGCCCGAAAATTTCGGGCAGGGCGTCAGCCTTTACATCGCCGCGCGCCTTCACGGCGTCGAGCACGGCCACGGCATTGGCGAAGGCGTAGGCAATTTCCTGCACCGGCGTGGCGCCCGCCTCCTGCAGGTGGTAGCTGCAGATGTTGATCGGGTTCCACTTCGGCACTTCGTTCACGGTGAACGCGATGATGTCGCTGGTCAGCCGCATCGAAGCTTCGGGCGGAAAGATGTAGGTACCGCGCGAGAGGTATTCCTTGATGATGTCGTTTTGCGTGGTGCCGGTCAGCGCGGCGCGCGGCGCGCCCTGCCGCTCCGCCACGGCGATGTAAAGCGCGAGCAGCCAGGCCGCAGTGGCGTTGATGGTCATGGAGGTGTTCATGCGCTCGAGCGGGATGCCCCTAAGCAGGGTCTCCATGTCTTCCACGTGGCCGATCGGCACGCCCACCTTGCCGACCTCGCCCCGGGCCAGGGGGTGGTCGGCGTCGTAGCCGGTCTGGGTGGGCAGGTCGAAGGCGATGGAGAGCCCGGTCTGCCCCTTGGCGAGGTTGGTGTGGTAGAGCGCGTTGGAGGCCGCGGCGGAGGAGTGCCCCGAGTAGGTGCGGAAAACCCAGGGCCGGTCTTTGGCGTCGCCGGCCTTCGGCGTGTCGTGGCGGGCCTGTGTCATTCGATTCCTCTCCTTCCTCAGGGCCTTTGCGGACGAGTGCTGGAGGGTACCGCTTGCCGGGAGGCGCTGCACAGGCATCGTCAA
>CAZJXU010000200.1:0-2521 GCA_964550095.1 uncultured Spirochaetales bacterium
CACACCGGACTCAGCGACGGCGTGCTGGTGCTGCGCCGCGACGCCGACGGCGGCGCCGTGACCGGCGACGCGCCATCCGCGGCGAGCGCAGCAAAGCCGCCCGAAGCGCAGGCTCCCTCCGCATCGAAAAAGCCGCCCGCCCGGAGGCCGGCGCAGCGCCGCCCGGACGGAGAAGGGGCGTCCCTGTGACTCCCGCCGCCACGCTGCACGAACACCGGGAGCGCGCACGAAGGTGATCGAACTCTTCATACGTCGCCCGGTGCTGACCTGGATGCTCACGCTCGCCCTGGTGGTCTTCGGCGTGCTCGGCTTCATGCGCCTCGGCATCGACGCCTACCCTGAGATGGAGTTCCCGCGGGTCATGGTGGGCGTCAGCCAGGAGGGCTCCACACCCGAGGTGATTGAAGAAGACGTGGTCAGCGTGCTCGAGGAGTACCTCACCACCATCGAAGGCGTAAGGCGCATCCAGTCGCGCTCGGAACTCGGCCGCGCCTCCATCGGCGTCGAGTTCGAACTGGGTACCAACGTGGACCGCGCCGCCGAAGACGTGCGCGACCGGGTGAATCGCGCGCGCATCGAGCTGCCGGGCGACCTCGAGCCGCCGATCGTGATGAAGCTCGACATGAGCGGCTACCCCATCATGTTCATGCCCCTCTTCACCGAGCGCGACGCGGTGGAGACCACCGAGTTCGTCGAGGAGTTCATCAGCCCCAGGCTGGAGACGACGCCCGGCGTGGCGGGCATCGAAGTGTTTGGCGGGGTGGAGCGGGCGATCCGCATCTGGCTCGACGGCGAAGCGCTGCGCGCGCGCCAACTGGCCGCCACCGACGTCATCGCCGCGCTGCGCCGGGAACACGTGGATCGCCCCGGCGGCATGCTCGAAGCCGGCAGCACCGAGTACGCGGTGCGCACCGACGCCGAGTACCAGTCGGTGGAAGAACTCGCCGACATGGTGATCGCCTACGAAGCGGGCGCCCCGGTGCGCCTGCGCGACGTCGCCCGGCTGGAAGACGGCGCCGAGGACCAGCGCTTCTACACGCGCTTCGACGGACAGCCCGGCATCGGTCTCAGCGTGGTGAAGGCCACAGACGGCAACGCCGTGGCCGTTGCCGCCGAAGTGAAAGATCGCATAGACGACATGCGCGTGCTGCTGCCCGGCGACATGTACTTCAAGGCCCGCGAAGGCTTCATGGACATGACCCAGGCGATTCGCGAAGCGGTGGCCGAAGCCCAGTTCAGCCTGTGGTTCGGCGCGCTGCTGGCCACCCTCACGGTGTTCGTGTTTCTGCGTCGTTTGCGCCCCACGCTGGTGGTCGCGCTGGCCATTCCGCTTTCCCTGGTCACCACCTTCGGCGTGATGTGGGCCTTTGACTTTACGCTCAACACCATGACCATCCTGGGCCTGACGCTGGCCGTGGGCGTGGTGATCGACGACGCCATCGTGGTGCTGGAAAACATCGAGCGCCACCGGGAACGCGGCGAGACTCCCTATAAGGCCGCGAGTACCGGCGCGCGCGAAATCGCATTCGCCGCCACCGCCGCCACCGTTTCCATTGCTGCGGTGTTTTTGCCGGTGGTGTTTTCCGACGGGCTGGTCAGCAGCTTCCTCAAGGAGTTCGGCGCCACGGTTGCAGGCGCCGTGATGGTCTCCCTGGTGGTGGCGCTGACCCTGACGCCCATGCTGGCCGCGCGCATCCCGCCGCCCGGGCCGCGCTCGGCCGGCTCCATCTACCACCTCTTCGACCGCGGCATCACGCGGCTCGAAGCGCTCTACCGCCGGGTGATCGCACTCTCGCTGCGCCACCGCGCGCTGACCCTGGCCGGGGCCGGACTCTCTTTCATCGCCGGCATCTTCATCGCGGGCACGCTGGGCACAGAGCTCTTTCCCGTCGGTGACGAAGGCGCCTTCTACGTGCGCATGGAAACCGCGCCCGGCGCCAGCCCGGAAGGCACGCGCGAACTGCTGCTCAAGAACGAACGGTGGGTGCTGGCGCAACCCGAGGTGGTGAGCATTTACGCCGCGGCGGGTTACGCGGGCACCATGGACGGCGGCGCCCGGGCGAACACCGGCATGATGATGGTGGTGCTGAAAAGCCGCGACGAACGCGAACGCAGCGCGCAGGAGATCATCGCCGCCATGCGCCGCGACCTGGGCGAAATCCCCGGCCAGAAAATCCGGGTGGACGACATGTCCGGCTCCGGCGCGGGCAGCGGCGGCGCGCGCTTCGAAGTGGACCTGCGCGGCAACCTGGAACTCGAAGAACTGAACCGGCTGGCGGGCCTGGTGATCGCCGGGCTCACGCGTCGCGGCGGCTTCGTGGACCTCGAGCGCAGCCTGAAACTCGGTCGCCCGGAGCTGCGCGTCACCCCGGACCGAGAAAAGGCCGCCGCCCTGGGCGTCGATGCGGACCAACTGGCCTCCACCGTGCACGCCATGATCGGCGGCATGGACATTGGAGTGTTCAAGCAGGGCGGCGGCCTTTTCGCGGTCCGGGGTGACGCGCAGCTCCGGGCGACCGAG
>CAZJXU010000201.1:0-6913 GCA_964550095.1 uncultured Spirochaetales bacterium
GGTGGTTCCACACCGGCACTCCCACCTTCCTGTTCGAAGTGCTGAAGCAGCAGCGCGATGGCCTCGGCACGCTGGGCCTCGATGGCATGAGCGCAAACGACAACCTGCTGTCCGCCTTCGACATCGGAAACATGGAGGTAGCGGCCCTGCTGTTCCAGACCGGCTACCTGACCATCGACCGCGTGGAAGAGGACGAGGAGGAAGAAGGCGGGAAGCGATACATCCTGAACTACCCGAACATGGAGGTGCGCCAGAGCCTGAACGAGCATCTGCTGCGCGCCCTGACAAAAAAGGGTGTCCGTGTCGATGAACTGTCCGGCAACATCCGCAAGGCGCTGCTCGCACGTGATGCCGAAGCGATGAAGGCTGGGGTGCACGCGCTGTTCGCCAGCCTTGCCAACGACGTGTACCGGAACAATGATCTCGCCACCCTGGAAGGGCACTACGCGAGCGTCATCTATGCCTGTTTTGCGGAGACCGGACGGGACGTGCATGCGGAAGACCCGACGAACCATGGCTACATCGACATGACGGTGGAAACCGGCGCCGCCATCTACGTGTTCGAGTTCAAGGTGCTGAAGGGCGACGTGAAGCGGGGCGCCGCGATGAAACAAATTCATGACAGGGGCTATGCGGACAAGTTCAGGGATCGGGGCGTGCCTGTTTACCTGGTGGGGATGGAGTTCAGTCCCAAGGACCGCAACATCAAGTACCTCGACATCGAGCCGCTCCGGGGCCGGCGAACTGGCGCCCGGAAGAAGATCACCCGCAAGAAGGGTGCCCGAAAGAAAAGCGGGCGAAAGAAGACCACCAGGAAGAAGGCCGTCCGAAAGAAAAGCGGGCCGCGCCGGTGACTTCGCCGACTGAATGCGGGCCGCCACGCCTTGCGGCGGAGGCAGGCTGTACGCGACGCTGTGCTCACGAAATTTTGCCTGGCTACCGAAGCGTGGCAGCCGTGCGGGATTGCGTGGTGACCCAGTGGCCGATAGGGCCGGCGGCCTTCGCTGGGCGGCTTGTACGTGGACAAGGAGTCCGCCGGCCACTTTTGTTGGTAAGTCGGGCCCCGTCCGTTGACAAGTCAGGAGCGCTGCGACCTCCCGCGATTTTTGATAAAATCGCAGGCCATGCGCACCCTGCTCCTGTTCACGGCCCTGGCCCTGGCGGCGATTTGCCCGGCCTGGCATGCGCCGGCGGCCCTCGCACAGGAAGAGGACGGCGCCGCCCGGCAGTCGGTGGAGGAAGCCGAAACCGGGGCGCAGGATGCGCAGGCTTTGGGGGGCGAGCCGGGCGCGCAGGCTTTGGGAGACGATCCGGGCGCGCCGACGCCGGCAGGCGATTCCGATGCGCAGATGGCGGAAGACGACGCCGAAGCCCAGGCACAGGCGGCGGAAGGCGATGACGAAGCCCAGGAATCGGAAGGCCCGGCGCCCATCTACCGCTGGACCGATACGGAAGGCGCGGTTCACTACACGAAGGATCCCCTGCAGACCCCTGCCCTTTTGCAGGGGCTGCTGGACGCGGCGCCGCCCGGACCGGAGCGGGAGCCGGGCTTGTCTTCTGACTTCGTAGCTAGCGCGGGCGGCGATGCCGCGGATGCTGACGCAGACGCTGCGGATGCAGCAGACGCAGGCACCACAGAAGACGACGCGGCAGACCGGCCCGGCGGCGCTTCACAGGGCGCGGACGACGCGGCAGAGGCCGGGCCGGACGAGCGCGCAGAGGCCGAGGGCGCCCCGGACGCAGGGCGCGAAACACCGGAGGAGCCGTAAGCCGCTCATGCCGGTGGTCGCACTGGCCGGCGGGGTGGGCGCGGCGCGCTTCCTGCGCGGGCTGGTGCGCTGCCTGCCCGCCGAAGAACTCACCGTGATCGTCAACACGGGAGACGACCGCGAATTCTACGGCGTCCACGTTTCGCCGGACATCGACATCATCGGCTACACCCTGTCGGGCGCCGTGGACAAGACGCGCGGCTACGGGCTGGCGGGTGACACCTTCGACGTCATCGAAACCTTGGGCCGGCACGGCCACGAGACCTGGTTCCGGCTGGGCGACCGGGACTTCGCCCTGTGCCTGCACCGCACCCTGCGGCTGAAAAGCGGCATCGGCCTGGCAGAAATCAGCGACGAAATCCGCTGCAGGCTGGGCGTGAAAGCCCGGCTGCTGCCGATGTCGGAAGCAGACTGCCCCACCTACGTGCGCCTGGCGAACGAGGCGGAGGGGGCGGACGATGCAAGCGGCAGGCGCGTGCACTTCGAGGAATACCTGGTGCGGGATGGCGCGCAAGGCGAGGTGCGCGGGGTGGATCTCTCCGCGGCAGAGGCCGCGATGCCTGCGCCCGGCGTGCTGGAAGCGCTGGCCGGGGCCGATACGGTGCTGGTGTGCCCCAGCAACCCCGTGGTTTCCATTGCGCCCATTCTGGCCGTGCGCGGGGTGAAGCGCGCGCTGGCGGAAGGCCGCGCGCCCGTGGTCGGAGTTTCGCCCATCATCGCCGGGGCGCCGGTCAAGGGGCCCGCCGACCGCCTGCTGCGCGGCGTCGGCGCCGAGGTCTCCGCACTCGGCGTCGCAAGGCTGTACCAAAGCTGGATGCAGGGCTTTATCATCGACGAGCGGGACGCAGCGCTGCGGGCGCCGATTGAAGCGCTGGGCATGCGTTGCAGGGCGATGGACACCCTGATGAAAACCGACGATGTGGCGGAAGCGCTGGCGCGCGCGGCCCTTGCGCTGGCCCGCGAAATCGGGCCGCAGGCTGCCGACGCGGGAGACCGGGCGTGAAGGGCCGCGGCGCGCAGGGCGCAGGCACCCGACCGAAAAGCGGGGCCGACTGGAATGCCCAGCGTCGGCGCCCCGCACCGTATCGCGGCCTCCTCGCGTGCTGCAGCGCGCCGGGCCGCGGCCTTCGCACGGGCGGAGCACTGCCATGAACACGGCGCTTATGCCCGTCAAGCAACTGGGCGCGGGCAAGTCGCGCCTTTTGGGCGCGCTCACCCGCGAGCAATGCGATGCGCTCACCCTGGCGATGCTGGGCGACATTCTGGAAGCGCTGTCCCGCGTGCCGGCGCTGGACAGGAGCGTCGTGGTTACGCCGGACGACACGGTTGCGGATGCCGCGCGCGCGGCCGGGGCGGAGGCATTCCTGTTTCGGGAGGCGGGCCTGAACCGCGCGCTTTCCGCGACCGCCGAAGCGCTGCGCCTGGGCGAGGACGATGCGCTGCTCATCGTGCTTGGCGACGTGGCGGGCGCACAGGCGCAGGACATTTCGGCGCTCTTCGAGGCGCTGGGCAGCGGCAAAGGCGCGGTGCTGAACGCCGCACGCGACGGCGGCACCACGGCGCTGCTGCGCAGGCCACACGACTGCCTTGAAAATTGCTTCGGCCCGCAGAGCGCGCGTGCGCACCTTGCTGCCGCGCGCGAGGCGGGCGTGCCGGTCAAGACGCTATCGCTGCCCTCCCTGCAGCGCGACGTGGACCGCCCGGAAGACCTCGCCGAACTTGCGCGAAGCGAAGGCGGCGCGCCGCGCACGCGCGCGCTGCTGAAGCGCGGCCTGAAACTTGACGCGGGCGGCGCAGGCGCGTGATCCTCACGAAGTCAATGCGGGAAAACAGAATAAGGACGCGGAGCAACACAGGCAGCCGCGAACGGCGCAGGCGCGTGATCCTCACGAAGCCAATGCAGGAAAACAGGAACAGGACGTGGAGCAACACAGGCAGCCGCGCCGGGCGCAGGCGCGTGATCCGCACGAAGCCAATGCAGGAAAACAGGAAAAGGACGTGGAGCAACACAGGCAGCCGCGCCGGGCGCGGGCGCGTGATCCGCACGCAGCCAATGCGGGAAAACAGGATAAGGACGTGGAGCAACACATCACGCTGACCGCCCTGCCCGGCATTCCCCTGGTTGCGCCCGGCGACGACCTGGCCGCACTGCACCTGGCCGCCGCCGAACGCGCGGGCCTCGAGCTGCGGGGCGGCGCGCTGGTGGTCTGCCAGAAAATCGTCTCCAAGGCGGAGGGCCGCATCGTCAAGCTTTCCGATGTCGAGCCCTCCAATGAGGCGCGCGCGCTGGCCGAAGAATGGAAGGCCTTCGACAAGGACCCGCGCCACCTGGAGGTGGTGCTGCGCGAGAGCCGCCGCATCGTGCGCAAGGGCCGCGGCGTGCTGATCTGCGAAACGCACCACGGCTTCGTGTGCGCCAACGCCGGGGTGGACCTTTCCAACACGCCGGCCCGGGACACAGTGGTGCTGCTGCCGCGAGACCCCGACGCCTCGGCGCGCCAATTGCGCGAGGCGCTGCTTGCGGGCGGCGCCGGCGAGCCCCTGGCCGTGGTGATCAGCGACACCTTCGGTCGCCCCTGGCGCGAGGGGCTGGTGGATGTCGCGCTGGGCTCGGCGGGCGCCGCGCCCCTGGAAGATTTGCGCGGCCGGCCGGACCTTGCGGGACGCACGCTGGTGGTCACCGCGCACGCCGTGCCCGATGCGCTGGCCGCTGCAGCGGGCCTGCTGATGAAAAAGGACGCGGGCCTGCCCTCGGTGTGGATCCAGGGCGCGCGCTTCGCAGGCGACGGCGCGCTCAGCGAACTGTTGCGAAAGCCGGACGAAGACCTGTTCCGCTGAGCGGCGCCGGGGGGCTTCGGGGACTTCGCTATCTCGGAGCTTCGGTATTTCGGCGCTCCGGCGTCACGGTCGTTGCTGATGGCGCGCACGCGCCCGAAGCGGCGCCGGAGGCTTCGGCGCATCGGCGTTCCGGCGTTTCGCTGTTTCGGCGCCCGGGTGCGTTTCGCTTCAGCGCAGCCTGTCGATGCAGCGCCACAGCGCGTCGATGCCCTCGCCGGTGCGGGCCGAGGTGGCCACCACCCAGTCCTGCTGTACCGCGAGCCCCTCGCCGAGTTCCCGGAGCCGCCCTGCCCGCTCGTTCGCCTTCAATTTGTCGAGCTTGGTGAGAGCCAGCAGCACCGGGATGCGCCGCGCGTGCAGCCACTCCACCAGCAGGGTTTCGTCTTCGCCCGGGTCGCGCCGGACGTCCTGCAGCAGCACTGCAGTGCGCAGCTCGCGGCGGTTTTGCAAGTAGCGCTCGATCAGCTTTCGCCAGTCGCTGCGTTCCTTGTGCGGAACCTTCGCGTAGCCGTAGCCCGGCAGGTCCACCAGCAGCAATGCGCAGTCTTCGCGCCGCACCCGGTAGAAGTTCAGCAGCCGGGTTTTGCCCGGCGTGTTGCTGGTGCGCGCGAGTTGCTTGCGGTGCACCAGGCGGTTCAGCAGGCTGGACTTGCCGACGTTCGAGCGGCCCAGGAATGCAACTTCGGCCAGGCCCTCCGACGGAAACTGGGCCGGCCCGGCTGCAGTCGCGACAATTTCGGAGGAGAGAACTTTCAATGCGCCTTCGGTGCGAGCCGGGCGAAGCCCGGGATCGAATCAGAATTCCAGGTTCACGCCGAGGCCGATGTGCTGCTCTGAAGGCTGCGCGTTCCGGCTGCGCTGCTCTCCGAAGAGCCGCAGCTCAAGGGTGCGCAGTTCACCGAGGTCCAATGCGCGCGCTGCAGCACGCTCCAGTAGTGCGAAGCGCAGCCCCAGGCGCACGCGCTCGGTATGCGCAGCGCTGTCCCGGCCCCATTCAGCGAAGGGCGTCAGCCGCGCGCCGCCGCCGTTCACGGCGATGCCATAGCCGATGCCGAGGTCGAACCGCCCGCGCGCGCTGCGTGCGCTCCGGGAGAGCGCATCGCCGGAGAAAGCGCCCCCCTCGGCGTTGGTGAAGGCGTCCATATCGGTGTCGGCTTTGCCCCAGCTTGGTCGCAGCGAGAGATACAGCCCGCTGTCCCGGACGCCCGGGTCAAAATCCGCAGTCAGGGTGATGCCCCGCTCCCGGTAGTCGCCGTGCGTATGCGCCAGCAGCACGCGGCCTTTCAGCGCGAACTGCAGGCCGTGTTCCGGGTAGGTGTAGGAAATGCCGACGCCGAGTTCCGTGCCGGAGCCCGTTTCGTGCTCGCCGCCGTCCACCCGCACGCCCAGCTCGAAGTTCGTCTCGACGGAATAGCCGGCGTTTTCCCGGGGCTGCCAGCGCGTATCGCCCGAGAGCATCAGGCGCGCGCGCTCCGTGGTCACGCTGCCTTCCGGCAGCAGATGGGTCGCAGCCGATTCCATGCCGACCGACAGGTAGTCCGCCTTCATGGCAAGGTCGATGCGTCCGATGGAAGCCAGCTCGTTCTTCACGCCCACCGCCGCCATGCGCAAGTCCAGGTCGGTATCGCCCGGGTCCACCAGGGTGTCCGCAAATTCGGATTCGCCAAAGCCGATGCCCACCATGCCGAACAGGTGCAGGTCTTCCCGGGGCGACCAGCGCAGGTAGGGCAGGAAAGTCAGCATGTCGATCTCCCAGGTACCATCCGAGCCCCTGGCGCTGCTGCCGTACTCCACTTCGGCGCGCCCGTAGCTGAGCGCCACGCCCGTCAGCCACTTGCGGTTCCAGTGCACGTCCATGCCCAGGTAGCCCGACAGCACGTCGCCGTCTATCGAGAAGCCGTTCGCGCCGCGCTCGTCCCGGCGCGCCTTGAACAGCGCCTGGCTGCCTCGCCACCACACGGTCCACACGCCGTCGGCTTCGCCGCCCGCAGCGTTGTTCGCCGCGCCGAGCGCCGATGTTGCGGCGCCGGGACGCCAGGAGAATGCGCCGCCATCCAGCAGCGCGTCGGGCGAGAAGGAAAGACTTGCGGCCTGGCCGGGAGCGTTCGATACACCCGACACGCCCGAAACGCCGGCAAGGGAGGCGGCGGGCCCGCCGAATGCCGACATGCCCGGGGCCGTGTCGCCGAAACCCAGCGAGGGGTTTTGCAGGGCGACGTCCATCCACCCGGGCGAGGCGCCGAAGTTCGAGCGGCCCATCACGTCAGCGTGGCCTGCGCGACCGGCGGAGGGGGCATCCGCCGCCT
>CAZJXU010000202.1:0-11645 GCA_964550095.1 uncultured Spirochaetales bacterium
CGCTCCGGCAAGCTGCTGATGGCGCGGGGGCTGATGGAGACCTGAGCCGGTTGTTCCGGCGGGGCCGCGCTATTCCCGCCCGCCGGAGCAGCACCCTATATGGCTTGCCCCCCGTGGCGCAGATGGTATCCTGTAGAGCAATCAGAGGTTGGAAACTCTGGCCTCCGAAAACACTCTCAAACCGGTCGCCAGGAACTGATCATGCCCAAAAGCTCCCGCCCTCCCCTCACCCGGAATTCAGGTGAGCCTAACTGGGCTCACCAAACCATGTGGACCAGGGACAACCTCGACATCATGCGGGGGATGAACTCCGACTCGGTGGATTTGATCTACCTTGACCCGCCATTCAACTCGAATGCCAACTACGCCGCTCCGATTGGCAGCCAGGCTGCGGGCGCCGCATTCAAGGACACGTGGGGGTTGGATGACATCAGCCTCGCCTGGCATGGTGAAATCAAGCACGAATATCCCGGGCTATATGACATGCTGCTTGCAGTGCGCACCATCCACGGCGATTCCATGATGGCATACCTGATCTACATGGCGCCCCGCATCATGGAGATGAAGCGCCTGTTGAAAGATACGGGCTCCATCTATTTGCATTGCGATCCTACCGCGAGCCATTATTTGAAAATTGTCATGGATTCAATTTTCAACAGGCGATCATTCCGCAATGAAATCGTCTGGAGTTACCAGCGATGGACAGGCGCCACAAAGCGTTTTCAACGAATGCATGACACTCTACTCTACTACGCGATGTCAAAGGACGCTACGTTCAATCGTTTGACCGAGCCCTACAGCGCAAAGTCGAAACATGCCCACGCGAGGCGCTCTGCCATCGTCGATGGACGTTTAGAGCAAAATTACACCACCGATTCATCACGGCAGAAGTCCATGCGTGATGTCTGGGAGATATCCTATTTGAACTCACAGGCGAAGGAGCGTACAGGCTACCCGACTCAAAAGCCCTTGGCCCTGCTTCGTCGCATTGTCAAAGCGTCTTCCAATGCAGATGACATGGTACTGGATCCTTTCTGCGGCTGCGCCACGGCCTGCATCGCGGCGGAAATGGAAAACCGGCAGTGGGCCGGGATCGATATATCGCCCAAGGCGTTGGAGCTGGTGAAATCCCGAATGCATAAGGAACTTAATTTGTTCTTTCAGGGCGCCCATCGTTCAGACATACCGAAGCGGACCGACCTGGGCGCAGTCAGGCGTTACAACGCCCCGGAGAACAAGCAGCAGCTCTACGGCCTGCAAGGCGGTTACTGCAACGGCTGTGAAGGGCACTTCGAGTCTCGAAATCTGGAAATTGACCATATCATCCCCAAAAAGAAAGGAGGGACGGATCACATTTCAAACCTTCAGCTTCTCTGCGGGGCCTGCAACAGGACCAAGGGAAATCGAACGCAGGAATACCTGATCGCCTGCCTGACCGACAAAGGCTGGATCAAGCGAAAGAAGAAGGCGGAGTAGAAAACGGCAGCCGAACGAAATCCCCCGCCTCCCCCGGGAGCCGCTCTCACGCCTCCAGCCGGTACACCCTTTTCGCGTTTTCGCCGAGGAAGAGCGCCTGGGTTTCTTCGTCCAGTTCCAGCCCTTCCAGCCCTTGCAGCGCCTGCGCCGGCGTGATCATCGGGTAGTTGGTGCCAAACAGTACCTTCTTCTTCCCGTTGCTTTTCAGGTAACGCACGATTTCAGGCGGGTAGCGCCTGATGGTGTAGGCGGAAGTGTCGATGTACACCTTCTCGTGCTTGGTGGCGACGGTGATCGCTTCTTCCGTCCACGGGTAGCCGATGTGGCCGCCCACGATGACGAGTTCCGGAAAGTCCAGCGCCACCCGGTCCAGATAGATGGGCCGCCCGACTTCCGACGGCATCAGCGGCCCGGTGTGCCCTATTTGCGTGCAGAAGGGAACGCCGAGTTCGGCGCAGGCCGCGTAAACGGGATAGAACAGGCGGTCCGTCGGCGGCAACTCCCAGAGCCAGGGCAGCACGCGAATGCCCTTGAAGCCGAGTTCGTTTACGCAGCGCCGAACTTCGGCGACGGCCTGCATGGGCCTTGCGATATCGACCGAGCCGATGCCGACAAAACGCTCCGGTTGCGCGCCCACCCACTCCGCCACTTCGTCGTTGGAAATCATGACGCTGCGCGGCCCCACCCAGGCGGATAGCAAGGCCCGCTCCACCCCGGCCGCATCCATGGCCTTTACGGTGTGCGCAAGCGGGGGCGCTTCGGTGGGCAGTGCGCCGCGGCTCCAGCGCCGCAGGGAAGCGAAGATGGGGTCTTGCAAATGTCGCAGCGTGGGGTGCTGCGCCCAGGCGTCGATGATCACGGCTCTGCCCTCCTCATTCACTGTTTCCCGTTTGCGCCCGCATCACCCGCATCACCTGCGCGGAATGCCCGGTAGGCGTCGAGTTCCCGCTGCACCACCGGGGCCAAAAGCCACATGCCGAGCAGGTTCGGCACGCACAATAAAAAGACCAGCGCGTCGGAGAAGTCGAGGATCGCCTGCAGCTTGACCATGCAGCCGAGGGCGGCAAAGGCGCAGAAGGCCGTGTTGAAGGCCAGCGAGCGGCCCTTGCCCTCACCCACCAGGTAGGTCCAGCCCTTCAGGCCGTAGTAGGACCAGGCGATCATGGTGGAGTACGCGAAGAGCAGGCCGGCCACAGCCACCACCAAAGGCGACCATTCGATGTTGCGCTCGAAGGCGGCGGAGGTCATCTCGATGCCGCCTATCCCTGCGGCGAAGAAGTTCGGCTCGTAATACAGGGTGGTGACGATCACCAGCGCCGTGGCCGAACAGATCACCACGGTGTCGATGCAGGGCTCGAGCAGCGAGACAAAGCCTTCGCTGACCGGGTGCAGGGTTTTCACGGCGGAGTGCGCGATGGAAGCGGAGCCGATGCCGGCTTCGTTCGAGAACACCGCCCGCTGAAAGCCGATGATCATGGCGCCCAGCGCGCCGCCCGCGATGCTTTCTGCCGCAAAGGCGCCGGTTACGATGGCATGCACTGCAAAGGGGAGCGCATCCCGGTTGTAGATGAGCATCAGCGCGCAGCCCACCAGGTACAGCACCGCCATGAAGGGGACGACTTTGCTGGTCACGCGCGCGATGCTGCGAATGCCGCCCACGATGACCAGCCCCACCAGCACGGCCATGCACATCCCGAACAGCCAGCCGCGCGAGGCGAACCAGCTCTCCTCGGCGCCGCCCGTGACTTCCACGAACTGCATGAAGGCCTGGTTCGACTGGAACATGTTGCCGATGCCGAGGCAGCTTATCACGATGCACAGCGCGTAAAATACGCCCAGCACGCGGCCGAGCCTGCGCCAGCCGAACTCGGCGAGACCCCGCTCCAGGTAGTACATGGGGCCGCCCGAAACACTGCCGTCCGGGTTTTCGCGCCGGTAGCGCACGCCCAGCGTGCACTCGACGAACTTGGAAGACATGCCGAGCAGGCCCGCCACGACCATCCAGAAGGCCGCGCCCGGTCCGCCGAGCGAGATGGCAACGGCCACGCCGCCGATGTTGCCGATGCCGACGGTGCCGGAAACCGCGGTGGCCAGCGCGCGGAAGTGGGAGACTTCGCCGCTGCCGCGATCTGATATGCCGGGCAGGCTTCCCGTCGCCAGCGCCAGGGCGTGCCGCAGGCCGCGAAAGTTGATGAAGCGAAAGCGCAGGGTGAAGTAGATGCCGCCCAGCACCAGCCACAGCACCACCAGCGGCAGGTCTGCGCCGAAGACGGGCACTTTGAAAAACACGATGGCGCTGAGCACGCGCGCCGGCGGCGCCACGAGTTCGTTCACCCAGGCGTCAATGCCGCCCTCAATCATATAGAGCCTGCGCGTGTACGTGCGCATGCGCGTCCGCGTTCACCTGCATTCGCTCTCCCCTTTGCTTTCCGCCGGGCCGGCCTTCCCAGCGCCCGCGCCTGCTGCCGCTTGACTCTCTTGAGCGCCGGCCCCGCAGCGGCCAGCGCCTGCTGCCACTTGACTCGCCTGACTGCCGGCCCGTAGCGGCCAGCGCCTGCTGCCGCTTGACTCTCTTGAGCGCCGGCCCGTAGCGGCCCGCCGCCCTCGCCTGTTGTCCGACCCCGTTCTGACCGGCGGCCGGCGCTTTCGTCCCGTCCTCCTGCCAGCGCCGCAGCAACGTGCCACCCGGCCCAACCGACCGCACCGCCCGCGTTCCCGTCCGCCGACCGGCACCGCGGCAACCTGCCCGGCCGAGCCGCCACTCCCGAGCCCCTGCCCCGTTACACGTCGGTAACACAACCCTCGGATGCCGGGCGCACGCAGCGCAGGTACTTGAACAGTGTCCCGCGCTCTGCCTTGAGCGGCGGCGCCTGGAAGTCCTTCCGGCGGCGCTCCAGTTCCGCCTCGTCCAGGTCCACGTCGATGCGCCCGGATTCCGAGTCGATGGTCACCAGGTCGCCGTCCCGCACCAGCGCCAATGGGCCGCCCACCTGCGCCTCCGGGCAGACGTGCCCGACGATGAAGCCGTGCGAGCCCCCGGAAAAGCGCCCGTCCGTCACCAGCGCCACGCCTTCGCCCAGCCCCATGCCCTGCAAAATGGAAGTGGGCGTCAGCATTTCGGGCATGCCCGGTCCGCCCTTCGGTCCCTCAAAGCGAATCACCACCACGCAGCCTTCCTCGATGGCGCCCTGCTGCGCGGCTTCTATCATGTCTTCTTCGCAGTCGTACACCCGGGCCGGGCCGGAGAACTGCGTGCCCTCCTTGCCCGTTATTTTGCCGACGGCGCCTTCGGGCGCGAGGTTGCCGTGCAGAATGCGGATGTGGCTGTTCTTCTTGAGCGGGTTCGAAACCGGGAAGATGATCTTTTGCCCGGCGCCGAGTTCGGGCCACGCTTCCAGGTTTTGCGCCAGGGTTTCGCCCGTGGCCGTCATGCACTCGCCGTGCAGCAGGCCCTCGGCGAGCAGCAGCTTCATCACCGCGGGCACGCCCCCGACCCCGTGCAGGTCTTCCATCACGTAGCGACCGCTGGGTTTGAAGTCCGCAATCAGCGGCACGCGGTCGCTCATCCTGCGAAAGTCATCCAGGCTGAGCGGGACATCCACGGTGTTCGCCATCGCCAGCAGGTGCAACACCATGTTGGTGGAGCCGCCCAGCGCCATGCCCACCACCATGGCGTTTTCAAAAGCCTCGCGCGTCATGATGTCGCGGGGTTTCAAGTCCTGCTCCAGCAGGTTGCGAATGGCCGCCCCGACGCGCAGGCACTCGGCCTTTTTGTCGGGGTGCTCTGCCGGCGTGGAAGCGCTGCCGGGCAGGGACATGCCCAGCGCTTCGATGGCCGAGGCCATGGTGTTGGCGGTGTACATGCCGCCACAGGCGCCCGCGCCCGGGCAGGCGCGCCGGATCACGTCCAGCCGCTCTGCATCGCTGATGTCGCCCTTCAGGTATTCCCCGTAGCACTGAAAGGCCGACACCACGTCGAGCGGCGCGCCGCTGCTGCTGCGACCGGCCCGGATCGTGCCGCCGTACACCATGATGGCCGGGCGGTTCACGCGGCCCATCGCCATTACGGAACCGGGCATGTTTTTGTCGCAGCCCGGCAGGGCCACCAGCGCGTCGTACCACTGGGCGCCCATGACAGTCTCGATGGAATCCGCGATCAGGTCGCGCGATTGCAGCGAATAGCTCATGCCGTCCGTGCCCATGGACATGCCGTCGGAAACGCCCACCGTGAAAAAGCGCAGGCCCACCATGTCGGCCTTGGCGACGCTGCCCTGCACCTCGCTCGCCAAATCGCCGAGATGCATGTTGCAGGGGTTGCCGTCGTACCACATCGCCGCGATGCCCACCTGGGCGCGGCCCATGTCCTCTTCGGAGAGGCCCGCCGCGTGCAGCATGGCCTGCGAGGCGCCCTGCACCTTGTCTTCGGTCAGGCGCGCGCTGGTGCGGTTGATCTTTTTCGCCATGTAAACCCCCTGTTCGTCCGCGTCCCGGCGTGGCGCCGGCCCGGCCCTGTTGTGCGATGCGTGGTGTGCGGCGTGCAATGCGCCCTGCGTGGCGCGCAGCAGCCCGGACGCTGCAAGGCCGTGCACGGCACGCCGGCTTTTCGGGCAAGGTATCATGTACGCGCCCTTTCGGCGAGCTTGCGGGCGGCGACCCGGCACGGCCTCGCAAGCGGTCGCCGATTTCGACGAGGTAAGGCCATCCTGCATTCTGTGCAACGCCGTGCAGGGCGCACCCGGCGCCCGCTGCTGCGCTTCGCGCTGCTGGGCGCAGCGCTCTTCTGCGGCGAGCTGGCGCTGCGCGCGCTGACGCCCGCGGCGCCTGCCCTGTTGCCGCTGCCGTCATTGCAGGGCGGAGTGGACGGACCGACTGGAGTGGACGGGCGGGACGAAGCGCCGGGCGCGGGCGAGCGCTACGACGCGGCCTGGTTTGAGGAAGCGCTGCGCCTCGGCCTGCACCGAAGCGACTTCATCGTGCAGCAGCGCCTCGCGCGCAACATGCGCTTCGTGAACCCGGACGATACGCGCAGCGACGAGGCGCTGGCGGTCGAAGCGATCGCGCTCGGCATGCACCAAAGCGACCTGGTGGTTCGACGCCGGCTGGTGCAGAAGATGCAGCTTCGCATTCACGAAGCGGTGCGGCGCACGCCCCCAAGCGAAGCGGAACTGCGTGCATACTGGGAGCAGAACGGGCGACTCTTCATGCAGCCGGAAAGGGTGCGGATCAGCCAGTTGTATTTTCGGGAGCGCGGACGCGCAGAGGCGGCGCTGGCCGCGCTGCAACGGAACACTTCGCAAGGCGGCGCACAGCGGCAGATCGCGGGGCAAGCCGTGCCGCAACAAGGTGGTGTGCAGCAAGGCGCGCCGAAACAGGCGACGCTGCGGGGCGCAGCGCAGCAACAGGCGCCGCCGCCGGGAGGCGTACTGCAAGCGGAGGGCGGCGCGAAAATGCAGACCGAGCAAGCCCTGCCGCAACGAGGTGATGCAACGCCGACCGTGCGCGGCGACCCCTTGCCGCTGCCGCGCGATTTGCCGCTGCATGCAAGGCGCGAACTCGCGCAGCGCTTCGGCCCGGATTTTGCCGACGCGGCCTTTGCCGCGGCGCCCGGCAAGTGGCTGGGCCCGGCCCGCGGGAGCTACGGCTTTCACCTGCTCTTTGTGCACGAGCGGCGCCCGGCCCGGCCCGCGGATTTTGAAAGCGTGCGCAGCGCGCTGCGGGAAGCGCTGCTTTTTGAACGCGGCGAAGCGGCCGTGGCCGAGGCCGCACGTGCGCTGGTCGAAAGGCGCGCCTCTCCCGGCTCGCCCGGCGCTGCGGACTCTGCGGGCGCTGCCGGCGCGCCGCCTGCGCCGGGCGGTGGCGAGGCGCCGGAGTGATGATGATGATGCGCGATCTGTTGCTGCACGTTTGCCGCATTTTCCGTCGCTGTGCTTTTCCGACGAAGTCGTTGCGCGTTTTCCGGGTTTTCCGTCGGCGCCCTTTTCCCACGGCGGGATATTCCCCTGCGAAGTCATGTCGCGTTCGCCGGGTTTCCCGTCGCTGTGCTTTATCAGAGGCGGCGGCTTTCCCTGCGAAGCGGTGGTACGGAGCTGCCGCGTTTTTGCCTTTCGCCCGCATCACATCTGCACGACAGCGCGGCGCGATGCATCGACCGTGCAGCGCAGGGCGCCGTCGCAGGCGCGCACTGCTGCTGCTCGCCGCCCTGCTCTCGGCCCTGCTGCTGCCGGTCCTCACAGGCCGGGATGCGGCAGCGCACCGGCTCGCCCCTTCCTACCTGGAACTGCGCGAAGCGCCGCAGGGGCGCGTTGCAGTGCTCTGGAAAACGCCCGTGCTCGCCAGCCGCCGGGCCAGGCCGACGCCCGAGCTGCCCTGCGTGCAAAGCCGCACGCCCGCGTGGCGCAGCGAAGCGGGAGCGCTGGTGGGTCGCTGGGAGCTGGACTGCGGCGCACAGGCGCTGACCGGTTTGCAGCTCGGCGTCAGCGGCCTTGCGGAAAGCGGCACGAGCGCTCTGGTTCACATTCGCCTGGCGGACGGGCGCACGCTGCGCACCATCCTCGCGGCGGGACGGCCCAGCATGGTCATCCCCGAAGAAGAACGGCTGGGTACTGTGATAGGGAGTTACTTCCGGTTCGGCGTGGAGCACCTGGCGACAGGGCTCGACCACGTGCTCTTCATTCTCGGCATCACCGCGCTGATCGGCGGGGCGCGGCCCCTTGTGCTCGCCATCACGGCCTTCACCCTGGGGCACAGCCTGACGCTCAGCCTGCAGGTGCTGGGCCTGGCAGGAGACTTCCCCGCGGCGGCGGTGGAGGTGGGCATTGCAGCCTCGCTGGTTTTGCCGGCGCGGGAGCTGGCGCTTGCAGGCGGTGAAACGCGCGCCGGCGCCGCGCGCGCCACTTTGCTGCTGCGCTACCCCGGGCTGGTGACCTTCGCCTTCGGCCTGCTGCACGGGCTCGGTTTCGCCGGCGCGCTTAAGGAACTGGGCCTGCCGGAGAGCGCCCTGCCCGCGGCGCTGCTCGGCTTCAACCTCGGCATCGAGGCGGGACAGTTGGCGCTGATGGCGCTCGCCCTGCCCGTGCTGGCGCTGGCCAGGCGCGCGCCGCGTGTTTCCGGGCGGCTGCTCGCGGGGCTCGCCACGGTGCTGGGCGCCTGCGGTATGTACCTGTGCATCTCGCGCAGCGTCGCCTGGCTGGCGGGCTGAGGCGGCGCCGCCGCATCACCCGTGCAGGGAGAACGCGCATCATGACACGCCTTTCCATCGACCACGAGCATTCGGACCGGACCTGGTGGGATGCAGGCGGTCAGGAACTGTGGGACGCCATCGCAGACTTCACCGACACCAGCTCGGTGATCCTGGATGACGACGTGGCGAAGAGCTGGCTTGAAGCCGCGAGCCGCCTGCCCGGCTGGACACGCGCCGAGGGCGCCGCCCACGCGCCGCACCCGGTTTACGCAACGCCCCTGCGCGAAGGAGAAGTGGAATGAACACCCCGGGAACCGGAACGGAAAACGTGGCAGCGCGTCACTGCCACGCGCCGCACCCGGTTTACGCAACGCCCCTGCGCGAAGGAGAAGCGGAATGAACACCCCGGGAACCGGAACGGAAAACGTGGCGGCGCGTCACTACGGCTTCCTGCTGTTCCTGACGCTGCTGAACGTGATGAACATCGTGGACCGGCAACTGCTGGCGAGCTTTGCCGCCATCATCGTGCCGGACCTCGGCCTTTCCAACTTCCAGTTTGGCCTGCTGACCGGCTTTGCCTTCATCACCTTCTACTCGGTGATGGGGCTGTTTGCGGGCGCGCTGGCCGACATGGTGCATAGGCCGCGCCTGCTGGCCGGGGCGCTGACGCTGTGGAGCGCGCTCACCGCGGCCTCGGGTTTGGCGCGCGGTTTCGTGTCGCTGCTGATCCCGCGCATGTTCATCGGGGTTGGCGAATCGGTGATGACCCCCTCCGCCATTTCCATGCTCTCGGACCGCTTCCCCGCTTCGCGCATGGGCTTTGCTTCGGGGTTCTACTACATGGGCGTGCCGATCGGCGTGTCCGCCAGCCTGCTGATCGTCGGTTACCTCGACCCCCTGATCGGCTGGCGCGGTTGTTTTTTCCTGCTGGGCGGCATCGGCTTGCCGCTGGCCGCGCTGTTGCTGCTGGTCAGGGAAACGCCGCGTCGCCGACATGCGGCGCAGCCGGAGGGTGCCGGGGAATCGAGGGAATCGGGGGAATCAGGGGAATCGGGTGCGCCGGGTCAACCGGGTGAATCGGGGCAACTGGGGGCGCCCGCGCCCCCGGCCACGCAGTCGCCCGCGCCGCCCGCCGCGCCCCGGCAGAGCTTTCGAGAAATCGCGGGCAGCCTGCTCGCCGCGTTCGCCACTTCGCGCGTGCTGGTGGTCACCATCCTGGGCGGCATGGTCTTTCACTTCGTGCTCGGCGCCACGGCCTTCGACCAGCTCTGGCTGGTGAACGAGCGGGGCTTCGACAAGCACGAAATCACCCGCCTGGCGGGCTGGATCGGCGGCGGCGCGGGGGTTCTCGGCAACCTGTTCGGGGGCTTCGCCGGCGACTGGTGGCAGCGCCGCATGAACAGCGGGCGCCCCATGTTTCTGTTCTGGCTGGGGCTGGTGTTTTTCCCGATCGGCCTGGTCTATCGGCTCGCGTCTCCCGATTCGCCCTGGTTCTGGGTCGGCCTCGGCGCGGGCTTCTTCCAGCTCGGCTGCTTCTACGGCCCCACCTTCGCCACCGTGCAGGAGCTGGCGCCGCAGCAGATTCGCGCCACCGTGGTGGCCTTCTACCTGCTGGCGCTGAACTTCTTCGGCCTCGGCATCGGGATTACCGGCGGCGGCATCATGGCCGACATGCTGACGGCGCGCGGCGCGGCAGAGCCCTACACCATCACTCTGGTGAGCTTCACCCTGGTCTCTGCGTTGTCGATCCCCTGTTACTGGTATGCAGGGCGACACTTCTTCGCCGACCGCAAGCGACTCTACGCCTCGCTGGGTGAGGCGTAACTTCGGGGGCAGCGGGCGCGGCGGCCAACAAGAACGGCAGGCGCAGCGGGCGGTGCGGCGGGCGCAGTCGGCGACACGGGCACGGGTGGTAACAATCGGGACGGTGCGTGGCGCCGTCGCACGGGGCCGGGAACCGGCAGGGGCGTGGCAGGCGTCGGTTTCAGGCCGGTGCGTAGGCCGCGCCGCCGTCGATTTTGATGACGGCGCCGGTGGTGAAGCCGCCCGCGCCGCTCACCAGGGCCAGCGCGGCGCCCACGATTTCTTCCGGCTCGCCACCCCGGCCGAGCGGCACGGTGCGCGCGAGGCCCTCTACCATTTCCTCGGGCCAGGCTTTGCTGATGTCGGTCATGAAGGGGCCCGGCATGATGCAGTTGACGCGCACCTCGGGCGCAAAGGCGCGCGCCATGCCGATGGTCAGGTTGTTCAGCCCGGCCTTGGCCGCGGCGTAGGGCAGTTCTCCGGGGCCGGGCTGCACCGCGGCGATGCTGCTGATGTTCAGGATGCTGCCGCCCGCGCCCTGCTTCATGTGGGCGCCGAACAGGGCGGAGAGGCGGAAGGGGCCCTTCAGGTTGACGGCCAGCACCTTGTCGAAGAGTTCTTCGCTGACCTCGGGGAGCGAGGGATAGAGCGGCGACATGCCGGCGTTGTTCACCAGGATGTCCGCGCGGCCGAAGTGTTCGAGCACCCGTGCGTAGAGCGCATCGCAGGCTTCGAAGCTGCCGACATGGCAGGGGACGGCCAGGGCGCGCCGGTCGCTGCGGCTGCGCACTTCCTCGGCCAGCGCCTCGCAGGCGTCGGCCTTGCGGCTGGCGATGACCACGTCGGCGCCGCGCTCGGCGAAGGCCAGCACCAGGGCGCGGCCGATGCCCCGGCTGCCGCCGGTGACCACGGCCACGCGCCCGCCTAAATCAAAAGGGTCGGGTCGATCTGACATGGGGGAACCATGCCACGGCGGCAGGGCGGGCGCCCGTATCGTCCTGAATTGGCGGCGACGGGGAGGTGGGCCCCGGGCGATTCCAATGGAAAATGCGCCTGAAGCCCAGGGCTGTTTCCAGCGGAAAATGAGCCCGATTGATCAACGGGCGGGGCCCTGCCAGTTACGCGGGGGCGATGCGGCTGTTTGCCGGGCGCGGCGCTGGGCGGCGTTTCGAGCCGGGGGCAGGGT
>CAZJXU010000203.1:0-2474 GCA_964550095.1 uncultured Spirochaetales bacterium
GGGGAGGGCGGGCGCGCCATTGCCGCAGGCCGCGGCGAAAGCCCGGCCCCGGCGTTCCGGCGTCCCTTCGCCCCGTCGCCCGGCAGGCGGAGCGCCCTGCACAGGCCCCATAGACCCGCCGGCCCCATCGCCCCGGACACCCCATCACCCGAACGCAAAGCGAACGCATCGACACAGGAGCCCCCCGCATGGGCATCACCGCACACAAAGCCACCCGGCCCGCCCGGCTCGAGGAAATGGAGCGCGCCTGGTTCGTGGTGGACGCAGAAAACATGGTGCTCGGCCGCCTGGCCGCCCGCGTGGCGAGCGTGCTGCGCGGCAAGCACAAGCCCTGCTTCACGCCCCACCTGGACACTGGAGATTTCGTGATCGTGGTGAACGCCGAGAAGGTGAAGCTCAGCGGGCGCAAGCGCGAAACCAAGATATACTACCGCCACTCCGGCTGGCCCGGCGGTTTGAAAGAGACCAGCGCCGGGCGCCTGCTCGACGGCCCGCACGCAGACCGGGTGGTGTCCGCTGCAGTGCGCGGCATGCTGCCGAAAAACGCGCTGGGCCGGAAAATGTTTTCCAAGCTCAAGGTCTATGCCGGCCCTGAGCACCCTCACCATGCACAAAAACCCCGGGAGCTGCCCCTCGCATGAGCGCATCAACCATCATCCGCAGCAGCAGCGAAGCCAAGCCCGCGCAAGGCGCGCCGGATCAGGTGCAGGCAACAGGTCGCCGCAAGAGCGCCGTGGCGCACGTGTGGATGCAGCGGGGCGCCGGCCGCTTGATGGTGAACGGACGCAATCTCGAAGAGTATTTTCCGCGCGAGAGTTTGCGCACCGTGATCAGCCAGCCCTTCGAGGTGACCGGCACTGCAGGGCGTTTTGATATCCGCGCGCGCATCACGGGCGGCGGGCTCTCCGGCCAGGCGGGCGCACTGCGCCACGCCATCTCGCGCGCCATCGAGCGCAGCGACGACAGCAAGCGCCCGGAGCTGAAGAAGGCGGGCCTGCTGACCCGGGACGCGCGCCGCGTGGAGCGCAAGAAGTACGGCCAGCGCGGCGCCCGCGCCAGGTTCCAGTTCTCCAAGCGCTAACGGTCGCTCCGTGCGGGCGTGTTCGCGCCCCGCGCCCGAACCCCCGCGCCCGCATCCGTGCGCGCTACGCTCTTGCCCTGTGCCTGCGGCGGCAGGCCTTCGCCGGTGGCGCGAAAAGGCCGCGCGCCTCGGGCGGCAGGCAGGCGTTCGCCTGTGCGGTGGCCGGTCGGCGGCAGGCGCCCGCCGCGTGAGCCCAGCCCCGTGGCGGAAATTTCGTGGATGCCCCGGGTGCCCGGTGCGCCCCAGCGGCTTTTTCGCGCACGCCGCCGGCCCACGGCGCACGGGGGCTGCCGCCCCCCGGCGGAGGGCCGGTAAATTACAACACAGGCGTGTGCGCACCCTGAGGAGTGAAGACGATGAAGGTCGCGGTGATAGGGGCCGGCGGCTATACGGGCCTGGAACTGCTGCGCATCTTGCGCCGTCACCCGCACTGCGAAGTGGCTGCCATCACGGCCACGGAAAAACGCGAGGGCGCGTCGCTGGGCGAGAGCTTCCCCGCCTTGCGCGGCCTGTTCGACCTGAACTTCGAGCGCTTCAATGCTTGTGCGCTGGCCGAGCGGGCGCGCGTCGCATTCGTGTGCCTGCCCCACGGGCACGCCGCCCCGGCGGTGGCCGCCTTGCTGGGGCAGGGCGTGCAGGTGCTGGACCTCTCGGCGGACTTCCGCCTGCGCGACCCGGCTGTTTACGAAAAGTGGTACGGCGCGCACGGGGCGCCCGGTTGCTTCGGCCGGGGCGTTTACGGCCTGCCCGAGGTGTATGCCGATGCGCTCAAAGGCGCCGAACTGGTTGCAGTGCCGGGCTGCTATCCCACGGCGGCGCTGCTGCCGACGCTGCCCTTTTTGCGCGCGGGCGTCGTCTCCGAAGGCGGCCCGGTGCTGGTGGACGCCAAGTCCGGCGTTTCCGGCGCGGGCCGCAAACTGGACGAGCCCTACCTGCTGGCCGAACTGGACGAGAACGTGTTCGCCTACCAGCCGGCCCGGCACCGGCACACGCCGGAGATAGAGCAGGAGCTGCAGGCTGCAGCCGGCCATGCAGTGCCCGTCACCTTCGTGCCGCAGTTGCTGCCGCTGATTCGCGGCATCGCCGCCACGGCGTATTTGCCGCTGCAAAAAACGCTCAGCGATGCTGCGGCGCGCGACATCCTGGCCGAGGCCTACCGCGATGCACCCTTCGTGCGCGTACTGCCGGAGGGCGAGACTCCCCAGCTTGCCAACGTGCGCGGAAGCAACTTCTGCGATGTGAGCGCCGTGGTGGATGCGCGCACGAACACGCTGGTGGTCCTCTCCGCGCTCGACAACCTGGTCAAGGGTGCAGGCGGGCAGGCGGTGCAGTGCCTGAACCTGGCCAGGGGCTTCGATGAAAGGACGGGCCTGGAGGAAGCGCCGCTGCGTCC
>CAZJXU010000204.1:0-3660 GCA_964550095.1 uncultured Spirochaetales bacterium
GCGCGGGGCAGCCCGTGGTGTGCAGGCGCCAAGTTCAGTGCTTGCCGGCTTCGATGGCCTTTCCGTTGCGCTGGAAGATCATGTAGGCCTCCAGCGCCGCCATGCGCGGGTCGTCTGCGGCCAGCGGCTCGCCTTCCAGCGGGTTTTCGATGCACCAGTTCGTCATGTCGCGAAGCAGCACCACCTTTTTAAGCTGGGTCTGGAACTTCGGATAGGTTTCGGGGTGCGTGTTCGAGGCGTGCGGGTGGCACATGGCGCATGCGATGCCGTTATTGCCTATCTCGTCGCTGTGGAAGAGGCGGTCGCCTTCATCCACCAGCTTTTTGAGCGCGGCGTCCCAGACCCTGCGCTCGCGTGCGGTGGGCTGACCAAAGCTTACCTGCACGATGGGCAGCGGCCCGCCCGGCACGTAGTCTTCGTACACCAGGCCGCGCGCGGAAACGCGAATGCGCTGATCGACGCCGATGCTGGCGACGATTTCCTCGTTGCAGTAACGCACCAGGTCCATCAGCACGTCCGCCACCAGTTCGGCGCGTGCGTGCGGGATCTTCTCGCCGGGGCGAACGCCTTCGACGATCACCTGTTTGCGCCGGTCGCAGGCCCACACCGTGCGCGAGGCGTATTCGCCCGCGGCGGCATCCTCTCCGGCGTACGCCACGGCATCTTCCCCGACGTGCGCGGTGGCATCTTCCGCGGCGTGCGCGCCAGCGCCCTCCCCGGCCTGCGCTGCAGCCTGCGCGACAAGCGCCGCCGCGCCAGGCGTCCCGGCGACCAGCGTTTCCGCAGCCTGCGCCGCAACGTGCGTCTCTGCGGCATGCGCCGGGGCGGGCATCTCTGCGCCCTGCCCCGTCCACGCGAACAACGCCGCTGCCAGGGCGACGCTGCAGCCCCACATCATCCATCGACGCTTTCGTGTTTCGCTCATGGTTGTCTCCCTGGGCGCGCCGGCGAATCTGCGCCGTGCGCCCGTTTTCGAATCCTTTCGAATCCTTTCAAGCAGTCAGTGCAAAGTGTCAGTACGAAGGCCCGTCGTAACCGCGCGGCCCTTCCAGCCTGTTCTTCTTCAGCGCCTGCGCCGTCACCATGCGCGGGTTGCGCGACCACAGGTTGTAGTGCTTGTCCACGTGCCCGGCGTGCAGCACGTCCACCGAGCCGTGGCCGCAGCCGTCCAGCGGGTTGAAGGGGTCGGGCCGGAACATCTGCACCGTGTACTCGGGCAGGCCCTGCGGCGCGTAGGGCCAGGGCCACGCGGTGGAGAGCAGGCCGTGGAAGTGCATGTTGCCGATGCGGTTGGTCAGCAACTGGTGCGTGTGGCCGTGTATCACGGTGACGTTTTTGAAGCGCTTCAGGATGGCCTGCACCTGCTCGGCGTCGTCGGTCCAGAAGTTCCAGGGCTTGTAGAGCTTGTACAGCGGCGAGTGCGAGAAGACGATGATGGGGGTCTTCCTGTCCACCTCCGCCAGGTCTTCCTTCAGCCAGGCGCGCTGCTCTTCGCCCACTTCGAAGGGGCTCTGGCGGTTGTCGTCCAGGCCGGCGACGATGGCCATGCGCTCTTCCGGCGTGTAGCCCTTCTCGGTCCAGAAGTCCTTTTCCACCACGCTGTTCAGCGCCACGAAGTGAACGCCTTTGTGGTCGAAGGAGTAGTAGTCCTTGCCGAACAGCTCGCGCCACTTGTCGCCCATGTCGAGGTACCAGTCGTGCTCGCCCACGATCATGCGAATCGGCGCGCGCACTTCGGAGAGAAGCTGCTGCCCCAGCGTCAGTTCGCCCGGCTTGCCGAGCTGCGCGAGGTCGCCGCCGAAGAACACGAAGTCCGGCTGCGGGTCCAGCGCGTTCACATCTTCCACCGCCCTCAGCACGGAGTTGACGAAGCGGTGGTTCATGCCGCGGTCGAAGAGGTGCGTGTCGGAGATGTAGGCGAAGCGGAAGGCGATGTCCGGGTGCTCGTGCGCGCCGTGGCTCATGGCGTTGGCCACGTTCACCACCTGGAAGCCGTGGCTATGCATGAGGCCCCCCGCGGCGGCCATGCCCGCGAAGTACATGGAGGTGCGCAGGAAGTGCCGCCGGTCGCAGTTCTGCAAGGAGCGCAGCAGCTTGTCGTCTGCCGCGCTGCGCTCGGCGAAGCGCTTTTCGATCTCTTTCTTCGTCAGGTTGTTGCGGTACATGGGGTCCTCCCTGTTTCCGTTGTGGTCGTTGTCGTCGTGTTCGTTGCGGTCGTGGTGTTCGTTGCGGTCGTTGTGGTTGTCGTCGTTTGTTTTGGTCGGCGCCGGTCTGCGGGCGATTCCCGGCTCAGCGCGGCGCCTGTGCAGCCAGTTCGTCAAAGCGGTCAAGGTCGCTGCTGGTGAAGGCATGCATCAATGCGACCAGGTCCTGTTCTTCCTGTGCGGTGAGTTCCAGCTTCGCCATGCCGCCGTCGAGAAAGGGGTTCTGGTTGCCGCCCCGGTTGTAGAAGGCCATCACGTCTTCAAGGGTGGCTTCGCTGCCGTCGTGCATGTAGGGCGCGGTGAGCGCCACATTGCGCAGCGGCGGGGTTTTGAAGGCGCCCAGGTCTTTCAGCTCAAAGGTGACGATGAAGCGCCCGAGCTCGGTGGCCTCGGCGTCGGCCAGGGCCAGCTCGTCGAGGGAGGCGCCCGCCTGCACGGCGGCGCGCACGCGGCGGGCGACGCCTTCGAAGTCGAAGTTCTCCGCGCCGACTCCGAGGTTGTGATACAGCTCGTCGGTGAAGAGCGGCAGCACATCCACGTGCCCGTGGCAGTTGTTGCAGCGCGCCTTGCCGTTGAACAGCTCCCAGCCGCGTGCGGCGCTTTCGGAAATGGCGGCCCGGTCTCCGGCCAGGAAGCGGTCTATCGGGGCATCCAGGCTGACCAGCGTGCGCTCGAAGGCCGCAATGGCCTGCCCGATCCGCTCCAGCGTGATGCGCGCGTCGCCGAAGGCCGTGCGGAAGGCAGGCGGGTAGTCTTTCAGGCCCTGAATGTGCTTTACCACCGAGGCTGCATCCGCAAAGCCGTGCTCGATGGGGTTTTGCAGGGGCTGCACGGCCTGTTCCTCCAGCCCCTGGGCGCGGCCGTCCCAGAACTGGTCCACCAGGAAGGCGGCGTTCAGCACCGTGGGCGCGTTGCGGGCGCCGAGCGCGCCGCCGACACCGGCAGAGGTGGGCGCGCCGCCCCGCTGGTCGGCAAAGCCGGTGCGCGGGTTGTGACAGGTGACGCAGGCGACCGTGCCATCGGTGGAGAGGCGCGTGTCGAAGTAGAGCTTGCGGCCGAGTTCGATGCGCTCCCGGGTGAGCGGGTTGTCTTCGGGGATTTCCAGGGGCAGCACGCCCGGCGGCAGTTCTATTTCCACCACTTCGGCGCCCGAGGCCGGGGCGGCGGGGTGCAGAGGGAGCATGAGCAGGGCCAGGGCCGCCGCTGTCGCCACGGCCGGCAGGCCGGCCCGGATGCGCACGATGTGTTCGGGGGTGTTCATGTTTGTTCGGGGGTGTTCATGTTTCGCTTCGCCGGGTTTTCGGTCGCGTCAGGCAAGCGCGCAGCCTGTTGTTTCGGCGTCGTACGGCGCAACTTTCAAAACGCCCGGCCTCGGGCTGCGCGCCCGCCGGGGCCAAGGGGGCCGAGGGGGCCGAGCGCAGAACCTCGCTCTGAATCGGATTATACACCGGGCGGG
>CAZJXU010000205.1:0-1671 GCA_964550095.1 uncultured Spirochaetales bacterium
TGCTTGGTCCACTGCGCTTCGAGGTTGCGGGGGGCCGCCGCCCCGGGCGAGGCGCCCCGGGTACTCACAGCGCCCGCCCCGCAGCCGAATGCCGCGAAGCGGAGAACCGGATGATAGACGCCCCGGGGCCCGGCGTCATGTCCGGATCATGACCGGGGCATGCCCGGGTCCTGCCCGGGCGGGCCTTGCGATATTCGCTTTTCTTTCGCATACCTTCCACCTGCCGGAGGGCGCGTGTATCCTGCGCCCTGCCCTTCACCCCGGTGCGCCGGAACCATTCGGAGAAGTGATGGCCAGAAAAGAAAACAGGCTCTACACCTGCGACAACCTGTACGTCCTGAACGGAATGAACAGCGAGTCGGTGGACCTGATCTACCTGGATCCGCCTTTCAATTCGAAGCGGCTCTATGCCGCGCCCATCGGCAGCAAGGCCGCCGGTGCGAGCTTCAAGGATATGTGGAAGTGGGATGACGTAAACGAGCAGTACCTGGAACGAATGGTCGATGACTACCCCGCCCTGGTGGAGTACATCGAGTCCGTCGAGATCATGCACAGCCGGCACATGATGGCCTACCTGACCTACATGTCACAGCGCATCATTGAGATGCACCGGGTTCTGAAAAGCACGGGCAGCCTGTATTTGCATTGCGACCCTACCGCGTCGCATTACCTGAAGGTGGTCCTGGACAGGGTGTTTGGAGAGGGCGGCTTTCGGAATGAAATTATCTGGTGCTACCGGGGCGGCGGCGTTCCCAAAAACGCCTTTGCGAGAAAGCACGACGTCATCCTGTTGTACGCCAAGGGGCGAACCTCCACCTTCCACCCCCAGTACGGGCCGTATTCCGAGGCCAGTACGAAGCTGGTAGAAAGCCGCGGCGGCGTCAGCATCGACGACAAGGCGCGGAATCTCGACCGGGGCGCGCACATGACGGACTGGTGGACGGACATCAATTCGCTGCAGACCTGGTCGCCCGAGAGAACCGGCTTCAAGACTCAAAAACCCCTGGCCCTGCTGCGCAGGATCATCCAGAGCTCGTCCAATAAAGGGGATGTCGTTTTTGATCCCTTCTGCGGATGCGCCACCACGCTGGTCGCGGCCGAGCAGCTCGGCCGGAGATGGATCGGAATCGACGTAGAAAAGAAGGCCGTGGAGCTGGTGGTTGACCGGCTGTCCGGCACCGAGGGAAAACAGGAAGGCATCTTCAAGAACTTCGTGAATACCACGGCGCCTCCCGTCCGGAGCGACATCAAAAAGTCGGCGCCCGACTCGCGGAGCACGCGGGAGAAGTTGTTCCAGGAACAGGATGGGATGTGCAATGCCTGCGGCGTGAGCTTCGAGCTGAGAAACCTGGAAGTGGATCACGTCATCCCGCGGGCGGCGGGAGGCGGCGACTACTACGAGAACTACCAACTGCTCTGCGCCAACTGCAACCGGGTCAAGGGGCAGCGCCCGATGGAGTACCTGCTGGACAAAATCCGGAAACGGCAGGATTTGCTGCGAAGACGTGTTACCTTCGGCGGGAAGCAGAAAACGAAGGCGGGCGGGAAGGCGAAACGGCCCGGGCGGAGGGCCTGAGCGGGGGCCGCCCGGATAACAGGACCTGAACACGGGGCCGGCCGCCCGGAAACAGAGCCTGGACACGGCGCCGCCCGGACAACAGGACAAGGCGA
>CAZJXU010000206.1:0-22495 GCA_964550095.1 uncultured Spirochaetales bacterium
ACAGGCAAGGGCATCTGCCGGGCGTGTGCGACGCGGGACTTCCGGGCCGTCATGCCTGCACGGCGACGGAACGCCCGGAAATGAACGCGAGGCTTCCGGGCCCGGCCCGGGCATTCCCGTCTTACTTCCGGCCTTCCCACTCGACGTCTTCAAAGCCCGCGCGCCGGTTTTCGACGCGGGCGAGCACGAAGAGCAAGTCGGAAAGCCGGTTCAGGTAACGCACTGCAGTTTCGTCCCGGCCTTCGGCGCGCTGCAAACTCACGCAGCGTCGCTCCGCGCGACGACACACCGTGCGCGCCTGGTGAAAGGCCGCGGCGGCTGCACTGCCGCCCGGCAGAATGAAACGCTGCAGGGGCGGCAGCGGTTTCTGTAACTCGTCGATGGCGCGCTCCAGCGCCTCCACGTCGGATGCACTCGGGTGGGCGCCCCGTCGCTGCGGATCGGGCGTGGCGAGCGACGAGCCCAGTTCGAACAGCGTGACCTGAATAGCGCGACACAGCGCGAAAACATCCTCCTTGCTTTCCTTCGTTTCGCCCTGCCGGGAGAGCGCCAGCGCCTGTCCGATCACCGCGTTCAGCTCATCGACGCAGCCGTAGGCCTCCACGCGCAGCGCGTCCTTCGGCGCCCGCCCGCCCGCGAACAGGTCCGTCTCGCCGCCGTCTCCGCGCCTGGTGTAGATTTTCATCGGAGGGAAGTATAGCCCATCGCACCAAGAGTCCCTTCCAGGTAAAGCTCGCCGTCAGAAGTCATCTCGAATTCCACTTGCAATAAAATTACGGCGCAATGCTGAATTTGTACAAGTGAACATCGGGCTTGCCACGATGTCCGGAGCACGATCAACCCAGCAATGTCCGAGGTTGCGCCCCCGAGGGCGCCGCCCTAAGCTGCCGCATCCCCTCTCGGCTTGACACATACCGCATGCAGGAAGCAGAGGGGCAAACTCACACCCGGAGCCCCCACATGGCCGGTACAGGCGATTTTCTTGCCGATCTCGAGGCGCGGGCCTGGCAGCCGAAAGGCGCGCGAGGTCTGCGGTCGCTGGGATTGTACATCGGCAAGGGCGATCAGGCGCTGGAGGTGGCGGCGGCGCGCGGCGAACTCGGCGTGGGCGAAATCACCGCGGTCTGGAAGGAACGCCGGGGCGGGCGGGCCACGCCGCTGCTGCTGGCGATCCTGCATGAAGGCAGCGCGGGGGAGACACGCGCCGACCTGTGCGGGCCGACAGGAGAGAGCCCGCGTGTTTACCAGAAACTGAACGCGGGCCAGGTCGAAGGCCTGTGCAGGGAGGCCCTGGCGCATCCCGACCGGCACGCCGCACTGGACTTTCTGAAACAGGCGCTGCCCTCGCTGGAAACGGAACTCCCCGGCATCACAAACGAAGGGCTGGTCTCCCTGCACGATCTGCTGAACGGCGCGCCGCTGCGCGATGACTGGAAACAGGCGGGCAACCGAGCCAAAAACGCGGTCGGAAAACGCGGCGAGGAACTGCTGACGGCGCTGGGCTTCACGCTGGAGCGGCTGGACAATCTGACCAGCGTGCTTTGCAGCAAGGAGCGCCGCACCGCGCTGGCCGTGGTATTGAACGAAGGCGAAACGCCCGAAGCCGGGCAGGAACGCTTCAACCGGCTCTCGCCCGTCAGCTACGCGCTCAAGAAGGCGGACGACCAGTCGCTGCCCTGGGTGGTCATGGTGCAGGGCAACCGCCTGCGCCTGTACGCGACGGGCGCCGAGGTGGGGGTCGGCAGGCGCGGACGCACCGAAACCTGGATCGAGTGCCAGCCTCCCCTGCTTAAAGACGAGCACCTTGCCTACCTGTGGCTGCTCTATTCCGCCGACGCCCTGGTCGATGGCGGCAGCCTGCAAGAGATACTGGACGATTCGCGGCGCTTTGCGGGCGGCATTGCCGAGCGGCTGCGCGAGCGCATCTACGCCGAGGTCGTGCCCCGGCTCGCGCAGGGCATTGTCAAGGCGCGCAAACTGAACAGGCCGGATACGCACGAACTCGCCCTCACCTACGAAATGGCTCTGACCGTCCTGTTCCGGCTGCTCTTCATCGCCTACGCGGAGGATCGCGACCTGCTGCCCTACCGATCCTCCGAGAACTACAGCAAGCGCTCCCTGAAAGCAAAGGCGCATGAGCTCGCGGATCTCGTGATGCAAAGCAGGGACATTGCGCCGGGCAACGAGCACTGGAACGAAACCCGCGCGCTGTGCGACGCCATCGCCAGGGGCAACCCGGAATGGAGCGTGCCCGCCTACGACGGCGCGCTGTTCAGCAGCGACCCCGCCGTTTCACCGGCCGGCGCCGCGCTGGCCGGCATCGAACTCGAAAACGCGCACTTCGAGGCGGCCCTGCGCCACCTGCTGGTGATCGACACGACAGAGGGCGTCCCCGGCCCAGTGGATTTTCGTTCCCTCGGTGTGCGCGAGTTCGGCACCATCTACGAGGGCCTGCTGGAAGCGGAACTGGCGCTGGCGGAAGGTGACCTCGCACTCGGCAAAAAAGGCGCATACCAGCCGGCCAAGCCGGGGGACGTGGCGGCGGTCAAGCGCGGCGAGGTGTACCTGCACAACCGTTCCGGCGCGCGCAAGGCCAGCGGCAGCTACTACACCAAGTCCTTCGCGGTGGAGCACCTGCTGGACGGCGCGCTCGAGCCAGCACTGAACGAGCACTTTGCGCGAATCAAAAAGCTCGGCGACGCGGATGCGGTCGATGCCTTTTTCGATTTTCGCGTGGCGGACATCGCCATGGGTTCCGGACATTTCCTGGTGGCCGCCGTGGATCGCATCGAAAAGCGCATGGCGGATTTTTTGGCCGAACGCCCGCTGCCGGGCATCGGACGCGAGCTGGGCGAATTGCGCACGGCGGCCAAACGGGAACTCAAAAGGTTCGAGATCGAAGCGCGCATCGAAGACGGCCCCCTGCTGCGTCGCCTGATCGCACGGCGCTGCATCTACGGCGTCGATCTCAACCCGCTGTCCGTGCAGCTCACCCGCCTTTCCATCTGGATCCACAGCTTTGTGCCGGGCCTGTCGCTTTCCTTTCTGGATCACAAACTGGTGCACGGCAACTCGCTGGTGGGAGTCGGCACACTCGACGAAGTCCGGGACAAGCTGGAGGAAAAATCGGGCAGCCTGATTCGCATCGATCTCGAAACACTGCTGGGTCCTGCGCGCGGGCCGCTGGAAAAGCTCGGCAGACTGAACGACACGACGCCCCGGGATGTCGAGGCCGCACGCAAGGCCAAAGCGGAGACTGAGGCGGTCTTGGCGCCCGCCAGAGCGCTCTTCGACCTGGTTGCGGCGGGCCCCATCTCGAAGGACAAGCAGGTCGCCGACTTCAAATTCGAATCGGGAGGTTGGCAGAAAATCCCGGACGATCTGGCGGACTGGCCCGAAGCGAGAAAGGCGCGATCCGAAATCGCGGACCTGAATCCCCTGCACTTTCCGATTACCTTCCCCGAGGTGTTCTTGCGGGAAGATCGACCGGGGTTTGACGTGATACTCGGCAACCCCCCTTGGGAAGAGGTGACTGTAGAGGAAGATGCTTTCTGGGCGCGTTATTCCCCCGGGCTGGGCGGGTTGAAACAGGCGGACCAGGAAAAAGAAAAGGCGCGATTCAGAAAAGAACGTCCCGACCTGGTGGAACGCTACGAAGCGGAGCGCTCGGAAAAAGAACTGCTACGCAACGCATTGGTAAAAAGCAAAATCTATCCGGGAATGGGCGGCCCGGGCAGTTCGGGAGATCCCGATCTTTACAAGGCGTTCTGCTGGCGTTTCTGGCGTCTGGCCGCCAGACTGTCGGGACGGATTGGCGTGGTTTTGCCGCGCAGCGTTTTGATAGCCAAGGGTTCAGAAAAATTCCGCCGTTCGCTTTTTGAAGGCGCCGCCGACCTGAACATCGTGACTCTCGTCAACAACTCCGGGTGGGTATTTGATGATGTTTCCTCTGGCTACACCATTTCCCTGGTATGCATTGCACATGGAACGCCGGGAGAAAAGTCCGTTCGCATTCTCGGGCCTTACCGATCTCCGGAAAGTTTCGACACAGGCATTCGACGACCCGTTACCGAATTTTCAGGTCAGGACATTTTGCAGTGGAACGAGAGCGCCTCCCTCCCGATGTTGCCGACGGAGGACTCCATTGATGTCTTCGTTCAGTTAATTAAGGCTCCGAGACTTTCGCCCCCCCCCCGAGGGGAAAAGGCGTGGAGAGCACGGCCCGACCGGGAAATGGACGCCACGCTCCAGAAAGATCTCATGGTCTTCGACCAGCAAAACAACGGTGGCGAGCACGACACGACTCAGAACTCCACGCCACCAAGGAAAAGAAGCTCATGAGCTTCGAAAACAAAAAGGAGTACTGGCCTGTTTACACGGGGAAGTCCTTTGACATCTGGAACCCTGACAGGGGCCGGGATACTTACTACGCGTCGGCAAACCCTGATAAAGTCATCACCTTCCTGCAGAACAAGCGGTACGGGGCGCGCAACAACCCCAAAAGCGCACACTCTGAATTTTCCGTTGAGTACCTGAGCAACGTCGATACCCTTCCCTGTTACAAACCACGAATAGCATTCAGGGATGTCACGGGGTATCACGCCAGGCGAACCGTGATCGCCTGCCTCATCCCGCCCAAGGTATTTATTACCAACACCGGTCCATATTTTCTGTGGCCGCACGGCGACGAAAAAGACCAGGCATATTTGCTCGGCATACTCTGCTCCATCCCTCTCGACTGGTATGCAAGACGCTTTGTAGAACTACATATGAGTTTCTATATCGTCAATTCTCTCCCCATCCCCCGCCCCGAAGGTGGACCTCTACACCAGCGCGTCATCGAACTCGCGGGCCGTCTCGCCTGTCCGGACAAGCGCTTCGCCAAGTGGGCGAAGGCGGTCGGCGTTCAGCACGGCAGGCTGCCCGAAGACGAGAAGGAAGACATGGTGCGCGAACTGGATGCCGTGGTCGCGCACCTGTACGGGCTTACGGAAAAGCAACTGGTACACATCTTCGAGACCTTTCACGAGGGCTGGGACTACCAGGAGCGCCTGAACGAAACGCTGAAGCACTACCGCGCCTGGAAACAGCGCCCTGAAAACCCGCGCAAGGGCCGGGGGCGCAAGTGAGCCGCCCCGACTTCATCGACAACCAGGGCGGCAACACATTAGCCGGCGCCCTGGACGAAGTGCTGAAGGCGGACGCGGAAGGCGGCGCGCCCGCTGCGCTGCGCATCGCCACGGCCTTTTTCAACCCCCACGGCTTCCAGCGGCTGAGCCGCGTGCTGCAAAGCATTCCCGAAGTGCGCCTGCTGCTGGGCGCCGACCCTGCCGAGCCGTTCACCTTTGCGAGGGAAGAGCGCCTGCGCAGGCCGGGTGAAAAGGCCGATGCCTTCGAGCGCCGGCGCGTCGAGAGCGGACTCACGCGCATCGACAAGGGTCTCCGCTGGGAGCGCGACCACCTGCCCTTTGGCCGCGTGAGTCACGATGCGCTGCGCGAACTGGTCGCCCTGCTGCGCTCGGAGACCATGCAGGTGCGGCGCTACGAGCGGGCCTTCCTGCACGCCAAGGCGTACATCTTCAGCGGGGCGGCAGGCAGCCCGGCGCGTGCGGGCCTGATTGCGGGCTCTTCGAACCTGACCCGCGCGGGACTGGAGCGCAACCTGGAGCTGAACCTCGGCCGCTACGACGCAGAGGGCGTGCAGCGCGCGCAGGGTTGGTTCGACGCGCTATGGGACGATGCGGCGCCCTACGACCTCGCCGCGCTATTCGAGGAAGCGCTGGCCGACGCCACGCCCTTTGAGATTTTCATCCGCGTACTGCTGCAGTTGTACGGCGACGAGGTGCGCAAAGATGAGGAGGAGACGCGGGCGGAACACAACATACCGCTCACGAACTTTCAGATGCACGGCGTGCACCGGGCGCTGCGCCTGATCGAAAAGTGGGGCGGGGCCATCGTGGCCGACGAGGTGGGGCTCGGCAAGAGCTACATCGCAGGCGAGGTGCTGAAGCGCTACCACGAGAGGCGCCAGCACACCCTGCTGCTCTGCCCGGCGGAGCTGCGCGACACCACATGGAAAAAATTTCGGGAGCACTACAAGTTCGAAGTCGGCGCGGCAGAGTGCCTTTCCTACGAGCAACTGGCCAACGACGAGCAATTGAACAAGCTCCCGGGCGAAGCGGGTGGGCGCAGGCTCCGGGAGCACCTGAATCGCCCGCTCGACGACTACCAACTGGTGGTCATCGACGAGGCACACAACTACCGGAGCCCGAGTACGCCCACGCGCGCCGCGGTGTTGCGGCGGCTGCTGTATGGGAAAATCCGGCGCGACCTGCTGCTGCTGACGGCCACGCCCGTCAACAACTCGCTCTGGGATCTCTTCCACCTGCTGCGGTTTTTCCTGCGCCAGGATGCAGCCCTCGCCGATCAAGGCATTCTCTCGATTCGGGAGCGCTTTCAGCAGGCCATGCGCGAAAACCCCGATACGCTGAGCCCCGACCTGCTCTACCCTGTTATCGACGCCACCACCGTCAAGCGCACCCGGCAGTTCGTGAAAAAGCACTACAGCAGGGACACCATCACCGGGCAGGACGGCGAGCCGCAGGAGATTGTCTTCCCCGAGCCCAAGGTGCTAAGCGTCCGCTACAAGATTGAAGACCTCAGGCCGGGGCTGTTCGAGAAGATGGAAAGCGCGCTGACCCCGGACGGCGAAGAGGCCATCAGCTTCGTGCGCTACACGCCGGAGGCGTGGCAAAAACGGGGCGAGCCCGGAGGCGAAGAGGAAAAAGCAGAAGAAGATCTGCGTGCGCAGACCATGGTGGGGCTGCTGCGCACCGGGCTGCTGAAGCGCTTTGAATCTTCCGCGCACGCCTTCCGCAAAACCGTTCGCAAAATGGCCTCGGAGCACGAGGCCTTTCTGAAGGCGCTGGACAAGGGCCGTGTGGTGAGAAGCGGCCTGGCGGGCGAGCTCAGCCTGGCGGACGACGACGACTTCGAGGCGCTGCTGGAAGGCAGCGAAGAGAGCGAGAGCGCGGCGGGCTACCAGGTGGATGAACTGCGCACTGCGGTGGAGCGGGACATGCAGCGGCTGAAGGAACTGGCGCGGGAGGCCGCGCATATCACGGCGCAGAACGACCCGAAGCTGAAGGCTCTCACCCGTGCGCTGGGAGAGATAGCGAAGCAGGCCGAGCGGGAGGCCGTGGACCCGGAAGATGCGCGGCAGAAGCGCAAGGTGCTGGTGTTTTCCTTTTTCGAGGACACGCTCGAGTGGATCAAGGATTACATCACGGCGGAAGCGGAAAATCACCCACAGCTCGCGCCCTACCTCGGGCGCATCGCCTACGTCAGCGGCGCTGATTCGCACGAGGGCGTGGGCCGGCAAAGGGCGGTCGAGGGCTTTGCGCCGGTTTCCATGGAGGCGCGGGAGGGGCCCGGGCAGGACCACTACGACCTGCTGGTCTCCACCGACGTGCTTGCAGAGGGCGTGAACCTGCAGCAGTGCCGCAACATCATCAACTTCGACATGCCCTGGAACCCGATGCGCCTGGTGCAGCGGCACGGGCGCATCGACCGCATCGGCAGCCCGCATCCGCGCGTGTTCCTGCGCACCATCTTCCCCGAAGACCGCCTCGACAAACTGCTGAAGCTCAAGCAGAACATCTACCGCAAGCTGGCCCAGGCTGCAGCGTCGATCGGCGTTACCCGGCCCATTGAAGGCTCTGCTGCGCGCGCGCAGGTGTTCAGCGAGACGCGCGAAGAAATAGAAAGGCTGCTGCTGGAGGAAGACGCCGGGCTCTTCGAGCGCGGCGGCAGCGCGGGCGCGGCGCAGACCGGCGAGGAGTATCGCCAGACGCTGCGCAAGATTTCCGAACGGGAGAAGACGCGCATCGAGCAATTGCCGCGCAACATCGGGGGAGGCATGCGCCGGGGGCGGCGCCAGGGCGTGTTCTTCTGCGCCCTGGTCGGAGAGCAGCACTTCCTGCGCTTCGTGTGCACCGACGGAAGCTGGCGGGCGCTGAAGCAGCCTGTCATTCACGAACTCGGTACCTGCTTGCGCCTGATCGAGTGCGAGGAGCAGACGCCCGCACACCTGCCGGACGCCATGCGGGATGCAGCCTTCGAGCTCTGGGTGCTCGCCAAGGAGCACATCCTGGCCGAGTGGCTGTGGCAGAGCGACCCGAAAAATCTGCAGCCCCCGGTGCGGCGCATCAACCGCGTGGTCGCCGAGTACATGCGAAAGCACAGGCCGCGCGATGTTTCCGAAGAGACCTTTCGGGAGGCGCTGGACATCCTGGAATCGCCCTGGCCGAGGCGCGAAGAAACCCTGCTGCGCGGGTGGTTCGAGGCAAAAAAGCCCGAGCAGGAAAAGACGCGGCGCGGTCGGAAGCTCTCGGAATACCTGGTGGAGCAAATCCTCGAAACCGGGCTGACGCCCTACCAGGCGCCGGAGCCCAAGCCCCTGATCGATGCGGATGAAATCGAGCTGCTGTGCTGGCTGGGCGTGGAGGCCGACCCGGCGGAAATCGCAGCGGCGGAAGCGCGCGCTTCGCAGGATCGCGAAAACAGCGACGCGTAAAGCGCACTCGCATTTCGACCGACCGGCGCCGCTTGGTACTGCTTCCGCCACCGCTTTGCGAGGGCACGCCGATTCGGTGTATGGTATGCGCGTGCGGCAAGCGGCACGGGAGAAACGAAGCATGGCGGCGCGCAGGAACAACGATGCTCTGAATTTCGCGGCCCTGGATTTTGAAACCGCGAACACCGAACCCGACAGCGCCTGCGCGCTGGGCGTCGCCCTGGTGAGAAACGGCGAACTGAACCTGCACCGCTACCTGATCCGCCCGCCCAGCGACGAGTTTGTGTTCACCTACATCCACGGCTTTCGCTGGGAAGATGTTGAGCACGCGCCGACTTTTGCGGAGGTGTGGGCCGAGGCGTCAGAGTTGCTTGCGGGGGTGGATTTTTTCGCGGCGCACAATGCGCCTTTCGACCGGGGGGTGCTGCGCGCCTGCTGCAAGGCCTACCGGCTGAAGGCGCCGCGCAAGAAGTTCGTGTGCACGGTGCAGTTGGCGCGCAGGGTGTGGGACATCTACCCGACCAAGCTGCCGATGGTGTGCGACCGGCTCGACATCCCGCTCGACCACCACGAAGCGGGCTCGGACGCCGAAGCCTGCGCGCGCATCGTGATGCAGGCGGCGGAGACGGGCTGGTCGCCCTGAGCAGGCCCGCTCCAGGAGGCGGCAGGGGCCGGGGGCGTCAGAGCAGGCGTGTATCTGGCGGGCAGGACCGGCCTCCGCCCGGGCGACCGAGCCGCGCTCGGTGATGAGTCAGTCTCCCAGCGCCCAGTTGGTGCGCTGCACCAGGCGTTCCATGAACTCCACTTCGTACGCCTGCTCCGGCTCCGCGCGCACCATCTCGTCCATGGCGCGGGCGTCATCGCCCACCAGGATGCGCCAGCGCCCTGCGCGCACGCCTTCGAGTATCTCCCGCGCGGCGTCGGCGGCGCTGGTGGGTGCATTGCTGGTGAAGTCGTCCATGCGCTGCTGCACCAGGCGGCGGATGTCGTCCGGCGCCAGCGCGTCCAAATCCATGCCCGCATGCTTCATGCGCCGCTTCACGTCCGCCACGTCGGCGTCGCTCATGTCCTTCGGCTGCGGCCTGCCCAGCACACGGCCCGAGTTGACGATGATGGAGGTGCCGATGTGCCCGGGCATCACCACCGAGGCTTTCAGGTGCGGCGCGAAGTTGCGGAAATCCCCCACCAGCGCCTCGGTGAAGCCCTTCACCGCAAACTTGGCGGCGCTGTAGGCGGTGTTGGCAGTGTTCGGGCCCAGCGAAGCCCAGAAGCCGCAGACGCTGCTGGTGTTGACGATGTGCCCTGCGGGGCTTTTCAGCAGCAGCGGCAGGAACACGCGCGTTCCGTAATACACCCCGTTCCAGCAAACGGCGAAGGTCTTGTCCCACTCTTCCCGGGAGTCGACCACCATGCTGCCCGCCCCGCCGATGCCGGCGTTGTTGAAGAGCAGGTGGATGCACTGCGCATCGTGCGCCTGGACGACGGCGTCGCGGAAGGCCTGCAGTTGCTGTTCGTCGGAAACATCGGCTTCGAAGTGCGTGATGCGCACGCCCGGCGCGGCGCCCTGTTCGCACAGCGCCTGGGTCTGCTCCATGTTCTCCTGCGAGAGGTCGCAAAAGGCGACGTGGCAGCCCTGCGCCGCGAGCTGCCGCGCGAGTTCCCGGCCGATGCCGCTGCCGGCGCCGGTGATGACCGCGAGTTTTCCTTCGAAGTGTTCCATGATGCCTACGATGCCGCATCCGCCGCGGGGTTTTGCGCGCGGCGCTGCGCGCGCAGTTCGCGCAGCTTGCAGGCGCGCGCTGCAAGCGGCGTGCAACTGCAGTCCTCGCCCACGCCGCCGCAGCTTCCCTTGAGGCGGCGGCCCTGCAGGACGGCGCCCAGCGACATGGCCAGCACCACGCAGCCGAAGATCAGCGAGGCGGCGAAGAAGGTGAGGAGCATGACGCAATGCTACCCCGTCCGGCGCGGCGGCGCATGCAACTTGCCAACGGACGGGGACGGTCGCTGCGGTCGGCCGTATCGACGTCCGTGCAGCTTGAGACGCCCCTTTACGGCTGAACTGCCGGGACGCCCCGGGTGGTTGGCGGGAATTCCGCCGTGCGCAGCTCGCGAAAGGCCTCGGCGCCCGAAGCAAAGCGGGCATCGGCATCGCTGCGCACAATCATGTAAACGGCCAGCCCCTGCTGCTCCGCCAGCCGCAGGCCCGCCTCGGGGCCCAGGACCATCAGCGCCGTGGCCCAGGCGTCGGCCCACATCGCGCTTTCGTGCATCACGCTGACCGAGGCGAGTGCGCCGCTGATGGGCGCGCCGCGCCGCGGGTCAACCAGGTGGCTGCGGCGCTCGCCCGCTTCCACGCGGAAGTTGCGGTAGTCGCCGGATGTCGCCAGCGCCTGGTCCGCCAGCGGCGCCACGGCGTGAATGACGCGCGCGCCGGGCTCGGGCCGCTCGATGGCGACCCGCCAGGGGCCGCCGCCCGGGCGCTCGCCCGACGCCCGCAGCTCGCCGCCCACCTCCACCAGGAAATCGCGATGCCCGGCGGCGTGCAGAAGTTCGCTCACGCGATCGACGGCGTAGCCCTTGGCGATGGCCGAGAGGTCGATCTCAAGGTCGGGCGGGCGCTTTTGCACGCTGCGCGTTTCGAGGTCGAGCGCCACGCCCCGGTAATCGACCCGGCGCCGGGCGCGCTCCCGCTGCAGGCGCCACCGCTCGGTCGCCGGGTCCGGCGCCGTCAAATCACCCGCATCCGAAACCCGGCCGGGTGAATCGGCCGGCGGCGCCGCATCCGGGCCGGACGTGTCCGCATCCGTCGCCCCCGGCGCCGCGCTGTCCGCCTGACCGGGCGAATCGACCGCCTCCGTCGCCCCCGCATCGGGCGCGGCGATTTCGGCGCCGGGGCCGAAACCATAAGCCTGCACCAGCGGCGCCACCGTCACGTCGAAGGCGCCGCCCGAGTGCGCGCTGACTTCCTGGGCGGCGCGCAATACTTCGAAGGTCTGCGCAGACAGGGCGAAAGGCCGGCCCGAAACGTCCGCGTTCAGCCGGGACAGCTCCGATGTTTCGTCCCAGTTCGACATGGCCGCCGAGACGGATTCCAGCGCGTGCTGAATGCGGCCCTGCAGCCGGGTGCGCGCCTCCGGAGCGGGCGGGGCGGCCAGCACCACCGACCAGGTGGAGCCCATGGTTTCGCCGCGCAGGCGCGTGCTCTCCGGCGCCGTGCAAAAGAGCGTGCGCACCGTGAAAAAGAGCAGCAGCGCTGCCAGCAGGGGCAGCAGCAGCCGCGCGCGCGGCGGCAGCACGGGGGGCGTGATCGTCAGCCCCCGAAGTCGTCGAACATGATGTTTTCAGGCTCGACGCCCAGCTCGTCGAGCATCTTCTTGCAGGCCTCGATCATCAGCGGCGGCCCGCACAGGTAGTACTCCACATCCTCGGGGGCCGGGTGGTCCTTCAGGTAGTTGTCGTAGAGCACCTGGTGGATGAATCCGGTGAGCCCCGTCCACTTGTCCTCGGAGAGCGGGTCCGAGAGCGCCAGGTGCCAATCGAAGTTTTCGTTGTCCGCGGCGACCTGGTCGAAATCCTCGATGTAGAAGGCCTCGCGCAGCGAGCGCGCGCCGTACCAGAATGTCACCTTGCGCTTCGTGTGAATGCGACGGAACTGGTCGAAGATGTGCGAGCGCATCGGCGCCATGCCGGCGCCGCCGCCCACGAAGCACATTTCGGCCCCGGTTTCCCGGGCGAAGAACTCCCCGTACGGGCCGGAGATGGTCACTTCGTCGCCGGGCGAAAGGTCGAAGAGGTAGGAGGACATCTGCCCCGGCGGAATGCCGTCTGCACCGGGCGGCGGCGTGGCGATGCGCACGTTCAGCACGATGACGCCCTTTTCTTCCGGGTAGTTCGCCATCGAGTAGGCGCGCGACACCTCTTCTTCGACGACCGAGACGTAGCGCCACAGGTTGAACTGGTCCCAGTCCGGCCGGTATTCGTCTTCGACCTTGAAGTTTTTGTAGTCGGCCGTGTGCTCCGGACACTCGACCTGGATGTAGCCGCCGGCGCGAAAGGGCACCTCTTCGCCGGGCGGAAGTTCGAGCACCAGTTCCTTGATGAAGGTGGCCACGTTGTGGTTGCTGCGCACCCGGCACTTCCACTTGCGCACGCTGAACACTTCGGGCGGCAGGATGATGTCGAGATCTTCCTTCACCTTCACCTGGCAGGTCAGGCGCTCGCCTTCGCGCGCCTGCTTCGGCGTGATGTGCGAGACTTCGGTGGGCAGCAGCGCGCCGCCCCCCTGCTCCACGATGCAGCGGCACACGCCGCAGGTGCCCTTGCCGCCGCAGGCGGAGGGGATGAAGATGCCGGAGACCGCGAGCGTGCTGAGCAGGGTGCCGCCCGCGGCGACGTCCAGGGTCTTGTCGTCTTCGTGGTTGATGCGGATCTTCACGCGGCCGCCGGGAGAGAGGCGCGACTTCAACACGAGCAGCAGGGCCGTCAGCGAGACGATCACCACGGTGAAACCGAGCATGCCGAACAGGATGGTTGTCAAGAGGGCTCTCCCTGGGTTTCGTTTCGGGGCCGGGGCGTGGGGCCGCGGATGCGGCGAAGCCGCCGGCGTCAGAGCTGGATGCCGGAAAAGGACATGAAGGCGACGGCCATGAGTCCGACGGTGATGAAGGTGATGCCGAGGCCGCGCAGCGCGGGCGGCACGTCGCTGTAGCGCATGCGTTCGCGCACCGCGGCCAGCGCGGTGATGGCGAGCAGCCAGCCGATGCCCGAGCCGAGGCCGAACACCGTGGCTTCGCTCAGGCTGTAGTCGCGCTCCACCATGAAGAGCGAGCCGCCGAGGATCGCGCAGTTGACCGCGATCAGCGGCAGGAACACGCCGAGCGAGCCGTACAGCGCGGGCACGAAGCGGTCGATCACCATTTCCACCACCTGCACCGAGGCCGCGATGGTGCCGATCAGCACCAGGTAGCTGAGAAAGGAAAGGTTGACCTCCGCGCCGCCCGGAAGCCAGGCGAGCGAACCCTCTTCGAGCAGGTGCTCGACCAGGAACTGGTTCAGCGGGGTTGTCAGGGCCAGTACGAAAACGACCGCGATGCCGAGCCCGATGGCAGTTTCCACCTTCCTGGAGACGGCCAAAAAGGAGCACATCCCCAAAAAGAAGGCGAGAGCCATGTTCTCAACGAAGATCGCCTTCGTAGCCAGGCTCAAGTAGTGCTCCAACATGGAACTCCTCCTCCACCTGTTCGGGCCGCCAGGCGCGCACGACCCAGATGAAACAGCCGATCAGAATGAACGCCGCCGGGGAGAGCAGCATCAGGCCGTTCGGAACGTACCATCCCCCTTCGCTGACGGTCTGCAGCACGGTGTAACCAAACACCTTGCCGCTGCCGAACAGCTCCCGAAACACGGCCACGGCGATCAGCACCAGCGCGTAGCCGCCGGCGTTGCCGACCGCGTCCAGGAAACTCGGCCAGGGTTTGTTCTGCATGGCAAAGGCCTCGGCGCGGCCCATGATGATGCAGTTGGTGATGATCAGGCCGACGAAGACCGAGAGCTGCAGGCTGACCTGGTAGAGCGTCGCCTTCAGCACCTGGTCGGCGATCATGACCAGCGAGGCAATGATGGTGAGCTGCGTGATGATGCGAACGCTGGCGGGGATCTGCTCGCGCAGCAGGCTCACCAGCACGTTGCTCGCCACCAGCACGAAGAGCACGGCCAGGCACATCACCGCGGCGGTCTCCAGCTTGGTGGTGACAGCCAGGGCGGAACAGATGCCGAGCACCTGCAGGCCGATCGGGTTGTTGTCGATCAGCGGGTCGAGCAGCACTTCGCGGGGTTTGCTCATTGTACGACTCCCTCCTTGCGAAACTCCGAGAGAAAGGGGCCAAAGCCCCGGGGGCCGAGCCAGAACGCCAGCATGTTGCTGACGCCGCTCGAGGTGATGGTGGCGCCGGAGAGGCCGTCCACCCGGTACGGGTCGCTTCCGGGGGGGCCTGCCCTGCCCTTCCTGACGCGCAGCGCCGGCTCGAAGCGGTCATTGTAGGCGAGCCGGCCGGGCCAGAGCGCCTTCCAGTTCGGGTTGTCCACTTCGCCGCCGAGGCCCGGCGTTTCCTTGTGATCGTAAAAGGTAATGCCGCGCACGCGGCGGCCGTCCCGGTCCAGAGCCAGGTAGCCGTAGAGCGTGGACCAGAGTCCGTAGCCTTCAATCGGAATCACCACGCCGGAAACGCGCTCGCCGTCCTTGACCAGGTACACCAGGGCGTGGTTCGGAACGCGGCGCACCTTGGCCAGGTTGCCCGGCGCCGGGCGCGAGCGCGCCGGGTCCCGGGAAGCGCGGCGCTGGTCGAAATCCAGCGCGTTCATGCCTTCCTGGTAGCGGCCGCTCGCGAGTTCCACGATGCGCGCTTCGAGCCCCTGTTCGAAGCGCTCGAGCAGCACTTCGCGCGAGAGCGATTCCCCGCGCTGCATCAGGCCGGCCACGCCCAGCACGTTGCGAATGCGGTCGATGCGCTGGTTTTCGAGCTGGCGATCGCGCAGGCTGACGGCCACCGCCGACACCAGCACCGAAAAGGCGATGCACAGCAGGGTGGTGAAAACAATGGTGTGGCGGACGCTATGTTCCATCTTCCACTCCTGGGGCGATGCCGCTGCGGAGCTGCCTGCGCTGAATGTTGCGACGGACGACGTAGTGGTCGATCAGCGGCGCGAACATGTTCATGAAGAGAATGGCGAGCATCATGCCCTCCGGGTAGGCGGGGTTGATGCAGCGGATGATGATGCACAGCGCGCCGATGCCGAAGCCGTACAGCCAGCGGCCGCTGTCGGTGTAGGAGGAAGACACCGGGTCGGTGGTCATGAAGACGGCGCCGAGCGCCCAGCCGCCCAGCACGACGTGCCAGTACCAGGGCACCGAGAGCATCGGGTTGGTCTCCGAGGGAACCAGGTTCAGCAGGCTCGCCATGACGATGGTGCCGAGCGTTGTGCCGGCGATGATGCGCCAGGAGCCCACCCCGGTTTGCAATAGCAGGCCCATGCCGATTAAACAGGCGAAGGCGGAGGTCTCGCCCATGGAGCCTGGGATGAAGCCGTAGAAGGCGGCGAACCAGTCCGCGTTGAAAAGCGCGCTGCCGTCCACCGCGGCCTGCGCCAGCAGGGTGGCGCCGGTGAAGCCGTCCACGTCAATGAAGTCCGCGGCGATCCAGGGCGCGTCCCCCGAAATCTGCGCCGGGTAGGCGAAGAACAGGAAGGCGCGGCACACCAGCGCGGGGTTCAGGAAGTTCATGCCGGTGCCGCCGAAGACCTCCTTGCCGATCACCAGGCCGAAGCCCGTGCCCAGCGCGACCTGCCAGAGCGGAATGGTGGGCGGCAGGGTCAGCGGCAGGAGCGCGCCGGTCACCAGGAAGCCCTCGCTGACTTCGTGGCCGCGGATTTGGGCGTTCACGATTTCGATGCCGAGGCCCACCACGTGCACCACCACGAAGATGGGGAAGAAGTACAGCGCGCCGAGCAGCGTGCACCAAAGCAGGTTGGAGGAGCGGTACTGGCCGCCCAGCGCTTCGAAGGCCGCGCTCTGCCAGCCCGGCAGGGGCGAGGCGCCCGCTTCGATGGCCAGCGCCGCCTGGTAGCCGGTGTTCCAGAGGGCGACCAGCAGGCAGGGGCCGAGCGCCATCACCACGATGAACATCATGCGCTTGTAATCGAGCCCGTCGCGCACGTGTGATGCCGTGCGCGTCTGGAAGCCGGGGCTGAAGGCCAGGGTGTCCAGGGCCTCGTAGGCGGAGGCCAGGAACCGGAAGCGTCCGCCCTTTTGAACGTGGGGTTCGATGCGGTCGAGCAAATCGCGCAGTCGTTTCATTTCCGCTCAGCCTTCCTTTTCAAAGCGTTCGAGGTTGCGGCGCAGGTAGGGACCGAACTCGGTCTTGCCCGGACACACGTAGGTGCAAAGGGCCAGGTCTTCTTCGTCCAGTTCGAGCATGCCGAGTTCTTCGGCGCGTTCCAGGTCGCCCACCACCAGGGCGCGCAGCAGGTAGGTGGCGACGATGTCCATCGGCATGACCCGCTCGTACAGGCCGATCGGCATCAGCGGACGATAAGACCCGTTGGTGTCGGTATCGAAGTCGAAGCGCTTGCCGGGCAGCAGGCGGGAGAAGAACACCGGCAGCACGGAAAACTTGTTGAAACCGGGCTCTATCCAGCCGAGGAAACGCCGCCCGCCCTGGCGCAGCGCGCTCACCTGCAGATGGTAGCGACCCAGGTAGCCGAACTCCGGCCCCATGGCCTTTTTGCCGGAGAGCACCGAGCCGGAAACCAGGCGCACCGGGCCGGCCTGCGGATCGACGGCGCCGGCGGTGAGTTCTTCGATGCTGGCGCCGAGGCGGGTGCGCACCAGCCTCGGGTTCTGGACCGGCGGGCCGGCGATGGAGACGATGCGCGAGACGGGCAGCCTGCCGCTGCGGGCCAGGGCGCCCAGCGCGATGACATCCGCGTAGCCGATGTGCCAGACGCTGCGGTTTCGGGAAACGGGCGCCAGCAGGTGAATGTGCACGCCGGGCGTGCCGGCCGGGTGCGGCCCCTCGAAAATTTCCACCTGCGCGTGCGAATCGACGCCGCCGCGCACCGCGGAATCCGGGGCGATGCACAGGAACACCGGCCCCTCGCCGAGCTTGTCCAGAAGGCGCAGGCCCAGCTGGAAATCTTCGCGGTGTTCGGCGAAAGCCAGGTCCGGGCTCGGCGCCAGGGGGTTGGTGTCCAGCGCAGTAACGAAGACTGCCGCGGGCTTGTCTTCGGGCAGGGGCACGCGGCTGTAGGGGCGGGTGCGCAGCGCGGTCCAGAGACCGGATTCGAGCATCAGGGCGCGCAGTGCTTCGCCGGAAAGGGAGAGCGGGTCGCCGCCCTGGAAGGAGGCGAAGGGCGCGAAGCTCTCTTCGCCGGGCGCGCCGCTGCGCTCTTCGGGAGAGAGTTCGATGACCACGGAGCGCAGGGCGCGGCGCGCGCCGCGGAAGACGGCCTGCACCCGGCCGGCGCCCGGCGCGGTGTAACGCACGCCCGGTCGCATGCGGTCTTCGAACAAAAGCTGCCCGCGCCGCACCTGGTCGCCTTCGGCAACGGCCAGGCGCGCGCGCAGGCCCGGCGTATCGTCGCCCATCACCGCGACGCGGCGAATCTCGGGCCCCGGCTGCACTTCTTGTACAGGGGCGCCGGCGATGGGCAGGTCGAGCCCCTTCCTGATGCGGTGAACAGCCATGCAACTCCCTCGATGCGAGAACAGCCGAAGCGAACAGGGCGCGCCTGCCCGGGAGCCGGAACCGGGAGGCGCCGGCGGCCGACTGGTGCACCCCGGACGCCGGACGCGCCGAGGGCGGCGCCAAGTTACTTGCTTTGGGCCGACTTATCAACAGAAGCGCCGGGGCGGCCGTTTTCCTGCCCGATCGCCCCTTTTTCGAGGGCGCGGGGCGCGGGAGGCCCGCTTGGGAACTCTTGAAAAATTCTTCCAAAACGCGCCCCGATGGTGGTATGATGGAGGCATGGGCCGCCGGGCGGCCGTGTCCGGCGGCTGGGAGGACAGACATGACCTACCCCAAAGTCGAGACGGTGCGAGAGATGATGGCCAGGAAGCTCATCACCCTGAGCCCTGACCAGGACATGCGGAAAGCAGCCGGGATTTTGCTGAAGAAGAAGATCTCCGGCGCGCCGGTGGTGGACTCCGAGGGGCGCCTGCTGGGCCTGCTCTCCGAGTTCGACTGCCTGCGGGCGGTGGCGGCCTCCAGCTACGAGATGGACGAGCGCGATGTGGTCACGCGGGTGGGAGACCTGATGACCACAAGCCCGATAACCGTGGGCCCGGAGATGGACCTGTTCACGCTCGCCCACGAGTTTGTGAACCACCGGGTGCGCCGCTTCCCCGTGGTGGAAAACGGTCGGCTGATCGGCCAGGTGAGCCGCCGCGACGCGCTGCGGGCCGCGCTGGCCTTCCGCCGCGAGCAAAACGCCGCCGAGCAGCAGCAGGACTACCCCGACTACCCGAGCAAGCGCGTCCCGATTCACAGCTACCCGCAACACTGAGTGAAGGGCGCGCGGGCCGGGCGGCTCGCGCCGGGCGAGCGCAACACGCACACCGGGTTGACCGGCGGGCGTGCAGCGTGCTGGGCGCACGGGCCTTGCCGGCAGTGGACGGGGCCGGTCGTTGCCGATAGACGGCGGTCGGTCGTATCGGCCCGCGTTTCGGCATTCGCGCCGGGCCGGTTGTCGCCCTGCACATCTGCCTTGTCGGAAGACGCCAGGGGCAATTGCCGCGCCGGGGGCAGCCGCCTTATGCTGGCGCCGTCGCTGAAACGAAACTCGGAAACCGCACGACCGAACCCGGCCGGGAGAACTCCAGGTGAAGAAGTTTGCGCTTGCGTTACTTGTGATCGCGGCGGTGCTCGCCCTCACGGCCTTCCTGGCGCGCGGGCCGCTGACGCTGCGCCTGATGGAACGGGGCGTGCGCGCCAATATGCTGAGCAGCCTGCTGGACGAGCTGCCGGAGGGCCTGCACGTGGCGCTGTGCGGCGCGGGCTCTCCCCTGCCCGACCCAAAGCGCTCGGGGCCCTGCACGGCGGTGATCGCCGGCAAGCGCCTGTTCGTGGTGGATGCGGGCGCCGGCGCTTCCCGAATGCTCTCGACGCTGCGCCTGCCCCAGGGCGCCATCGAAGCGGTGCTGCTCACCCACTTCCACTCGGACCACATCGACGGCCTCGGCGAAGTGCTGCTGCAGCGCTGGGTGGGCGGCGCACACCAGGCGCCCACGCCGGTCTTCGGCCCGGACGGAGTGGAGCAGGTTGTTGAGGGTTTGAACCTGGCCTACGCGGCGGACCGGGTGTACCGCGTGGAACACCACGGCGAGGCCATCGTGCCGGGTTCGGGCCACGGCGGCGCGGCGCAGCCCTTTGCCGCCCCGGCGCCCGGTGAAGCGCATACCGTGCTCGAGGACGGCGAGCTTGCAATTCGCGCCTTCCTCGTTTCGCACGACCCCGTGCGGCCCGCAGTGGGCTACCGCTTTGACTACCGGGGACGCTCGGTGGTGATCAGCGGCGACACCGTGCGTTCCGAAAACCTGGAGCGCTTTGCGCAGGGGGTGGACTTGCTGGTGCACGAAGCGCTGGCGCCGCAGCTGGTGGGTGTACTCACGCGGGCCGCGCGCGCCGCGGGCCGGGACAACCTGGCGAAGATCACCATCGACATCCTCGACTACCACGCGAGCCCCGTGGATGCTGCGCTGTCCGCCACGCGCGTGGGCGCCAAGCACCTGCTTTTTCACCACATCGTGCCGCCGCTGATCCTGCCGACCATGGAGGCGTTGTTTGTGGAGGGCGTTGCCGAGGTGTACACGGGGCCCTTCACCGTGGGCCGGGACGGGACGCTGGTCAAGATGCCGGCGGGTGAAAGCGACGTCGAGGTGGTGCAGTTGTTATGAGGGGAGGCGGGGGCGCGGGGCGTTCGCCAATGTGTACACGGGGCCATTCACCGAGAGCCGGGCGCCGACTCGGTCTGGCGCGTGCTCGGCAAGGCGGCAGCGGCGGCGCTTAAAGTTCCGCGCACAGGTGACCGCCGTCCACCACCAGGGTGGAACCGGTCATGTACGCCGAGGCATCGGAAGCGAGCAGCAAAAGCGGTCCGTCGAAATCTTCGAATGCCCCGAAGCGCCGCATCGGAACGCGCTTCACGAAACTCTCGGCGCGCTCGGACTCGAGCAGCACGCGGGAAATGTCGGTCAGCACGTAGCCGGGCGCCAGGGCGTTCACCCGGATGCCGAGCTTCGCGCCTTCCAGCGCCATGATTTCCGTCGCCTTGACCAGGGCGGCCTTGGAAACCGCGTACGGGAATTGCCCCTTGATGGTGCGCCATGCGGTGATGGACGCGATGTTGATGATGTTTCCCCCCGCCTGCCCGCACGCGAGCGCGCGCTCGCTGTACAGCTTGGAGAGCAGCCAGGCGCCCTTCAGGTTGGTGTCGAACACATCGTCCCAGTCCTGCTCGTCGATCATCGTGTAGGTCTTGGCGCCCGCCTGCACGCCGGCGTTGTTGATCAGCACATCCAGGCGCCCGTTCACCTGGAAGGCGGCGTCCAGGAAGCGCTCCGCGGCGCCCCGGTCCAGCACGTCGAGTTCGAGAGCCGTGGCGCGGCCGCCTGCCGCGTTGATTTCTTCCGCGCGTTCCAGGGTCGCCGCCTTGCGCCGCGCGCCCAGCACCACGTGCGCGCCGGCCTGCGCGAGCGTTCCCGCGAAGTGCCGCCCGAGACCGGACGATGCGCCGGTAACGGCGATGGTTTTTCCATCCAGGCGAAAGCGTTCCATGCGCCCTGCTCCTTTTGCTTGTGCGCGGCGAGGCGGCAGCATAGTACGGGAAGGCGGGCGCGGCAGCGGAAAGCCGGGGAGTCGTCCGGCGCATTTCGGGGGCGCCGGGCGATTCAGGGAGGCTTGGAAATCAGCCGGAATTGTTTGCTATCTTGGAGGCGCGAAGTCAATCGGGGCCCGGGCGCCGGCGCGGCCCCCGCAGCGGGAAGCGGAGAACATCTCATGCCCATCAGCAGGGTCAAGCTCGAAAATTTCACGGCCTTCAGTGAGCTCGACTTCAAGCCGTCGCCGGGCATCAATGTGCTGGTCGGGGAAAACGGAACCGGCAAGACCCACCTGATGAAGGTGATGTACGCGGCGTGCGCCGTCAGCAAGAACGGTCAGCACTTCGGGGAAAAGCTGACGCGGGTGCTCATGCCTTCGGGGTGGGCGCCGGGGCGACTGGTCCGGAGGAAACGGGGCTCTTCGGAAGCCCGGGTAACGGTTTGCAATGAAAAGAAAAACCTCTCCGTGCGGTTTTCCAATGATCTTACGTCGCTGGACAACCTGAAAGGCTTCAAAATCAGGGGGAGGGAAAACTGGCGCTCGGGAAAAATTCAGAGCGCGTACATCCCGGCCAAAGAGATACTTGCCAATGCGTGCGGATTTCGCTCCCTGTATGAAGAGCGCCAGGTCCACTTTGAAGAAACCAGCCAGGACATCATTCGCATGGCTTCCCTTCCCCCGCTGCGCGGTTCCAAACTCGAGGAGCAAAAACCCTTACTGAAAAGGATACAGGAAATTCTGGGCGGTACCGTGTATGCAACCGGTTTCGACGAGTTCTTCCTGAAAACCCCCCGGGGCGACCTGGAATTTTCCCTGCTGGCCGAGGGCCTGAGAAAACTGGGGCTGCTTTGTGCACTGATACAGAACGGGGTCCTGCGGAAAGGCGCCGTGCTGTTCTGGGATGAACCGGAGGCCAACATCAACCCCAGGCTTTTCGAAGTGCTGATATGGGTCCTACTCGAACTGCAGCGCCAGGGCGTCCAGGTTTTCCTGGCGACACATGACTACGTGATACTGAAGGAGCTGGACCTGTCCCGAAAGCCGGATGACAAGATCAGCTTCCACTCGCTTTACCGGGACAAGAAGGAAAAGCGCATCAAGCTGCATTCCACGGAGCAGTACCTTGATATTCACTCCAGTGCGATTGATGACGCTTTCGCGTCTCTTTACGACAGGGACATCAAACGCAGCTTTGGGGGATCGTGAGCATGCCGCACATTGACGAGGGCAACCTTCGCCTGAGCTACGCAAGCGACGTTCAAATCAGAAGGTTCGACACACATGGGTTCTCCACCATGAAGGCGGTTGACTTCATCGCAGAGTGCGAAGGAGAGACGTTTTTCATTGAGCTGAAAGATCCGAATCATCCCGATGTTACCCAGGAACAACGGGATTCATTCGAGGAACGTCTTTCCAACAAAAGTTTGCATGAGGATTTGAAGTATAAGTACCGGGATACTTTCCTTTACGAATGGGCTCGGGAAAACATCAAGCATCCGATTCATTATTGCGTGATCATCAATATGAAAACGCTGAAAAGGGCCGC
>CAZJXU010000207.1:0-4081 GCA_964550095.1 uncultured Spirochaetales bacterium
TCCTCCCGCCCCGGCACCCGGGCCAAGCAGGCGCCTTTTCCCGCGCCCCGGCCTCCCCAGGCGCCTCCCCGCCGCGGCCCCCGGGCTCATGCTCGCCCGGCACAAGTGCAAAATCCGCATTCCAGCCTATATTCCGCCGCATGGGCTCCACCTACGGCAGCTTGTTTCGCATAGCGACCTTCGGCGAGTCGCACGGCGGCGCCGTGGGCGTGGTGGTGAGCGGCTGCCCGCCCCGCCTGCCGCTGGACGCAAAAGAAGTCCAGCACGACCTCGACCGCCGCCGGCCCGGCCAGAGCAAGCTGACCACGCCGCGCCGGGAGAGCGACCGGGTGGAAATCCTCTCCGGCGTGTTCGAGGGGCGCACGCTGGGCAGCCCCATCGCCATGCTGGTGCGCAACGAGGACGCGCGCCCCTCGGCCTACGAAGACTTCAAGGACGTGTATCGGCCCTCGCATGCGGATTACACCACCGAGGCCAAGTACGGCATCCGCAACTGGCAGGGCGGCGGCCGCGCCAGCGCGCGCGAGACCGTGGGCCGGGTTGCAGCGGGCGCCGTGGCGCGCAAGCTGCTGGCGGAGGCGGCGGGCGTTTCGGTGCTGGCCTGGGTGGACAGGGTGCACGAAATAGACGCCGAGGTGGATGCGGAGGCCGTGAGCCTCGCGGCCGTGGAGGCGCACCCGACGCGCTGCCCCGACCCGGAGGCCGCGGCGCGCATGGAACAGGCCACCCTCGCGGCGCAGGGCCGGGGCGATTCGCTCGGCGGCGTGGTGGCGTGCGTCGCCAGGGGCGTGCCCGCCGGTCTCGGCGAGCCGGTCTTCGACAAGCTGGAAGCGGAACTCGCCCGGGGCCTGCTCTCGCTGCCCGCCGCCAAGGGCTTTGAAATCGGCAGCGGCTTCGCCGGCACGCGCATGACCGGCAGCGAGCACAACGACCCCTTCGTGCCGGGCGAAGACGGCGCGCCGCGCACAGCGGCCAATCGTTCGGGTGGCGTGCAGGGCGGCATCAGCAACGGGGCGCCCATCCACCTGCGCGTGGCGTTCAAACCCACCGCCACCATCAGGAGCGCCCAGCAAAGCGTGAACCGCGCGGGCGAGGCGGTGACACTCGAGGCGCGCGGCCGGCACGACCCCTGCGTGTTGCCGCGCGCGGTCCCGATGGTCGAGGCGATGGTGTGCCTGACGCTGGCCGACCACTGGCTGCGCCAGCGCGCGGTGGATGCCCTGCCGCGCTGAGCCGGGCAGGCGGCGGCCAAGCTGCGATGCGGCCCGGCCACGTCGCGAAAGGCGCGCGCGATTCTTCGGCGCCGGCCGGGCGACGCAGCGGCGAAAGGGCCCCGAGGTTCAGCCGGGTTTACGAGGATGCGCATTTCCGGCGCCGCATCTTCGGCGCAGCAGCCACGTCGCGGCCCGGCCAAGCCCACGTCGCGAAAGGCGCGCGCGATTCTTCGGCGCCGGGCGGGTGGCGCAGCGACGAAAGCCGCTGCCCGTACTATCTGCCACCACCGCGCTGCGCACCGACCGCGGGCTTGAAGCGCCGCCCTTGCTCTCCACCTACTCCAGGTGGCTGCGCAGCATCCAGGCGTTCTTCTGGTGTACCAGGATGCGCTGCGTGCCGAGGTCGGCCGTGGCCTCGTCGCCCGCGGCTTCGGCGGCGCTCACCACGGCCTTGGCGCTGCTCACCACCTTTTCCTGGTCGGCGGCCAGGTCTTCGATCATGCGCATGGCCGCCGGCGTCTCGGTCGATTCCTGAATGTCGCCGAGCCGGCCGAACTCGCTGTAGCTGCCGGGCGCCCGCGCGCCCACCGCGCGGATGCGCTCGGCGATCTCGTCCACCGCCAGCGCCAGCTCCGTGTACTCGGTTTCGAAGAGCGTGTGCAGCGTGTTGAACATCGGCCCCGTGACGTTCCAGTGGTAGTTGTGGGTTTTCAGGTACAGCGTGTAGCTGTTGGCGAGCAGCTTCGACAGCGTTTCGACCACCGCTTGTTGTCCTGCGTCACTCATGTTCCTTTACCTCGATTGTTTCGGGCGCTGCCTTACCAACGGATGTGGTCGGCTGCCGCCGCAAGGCGACGGTGGCCAGTCCTATCGACCGCGTGCGACCGCGTGCGTTTCGTAAGGCCCGACCGCGCCTTCATAAAAGCCCGCGCCGCTCGCTGTGAAAGCCCGGCCCGTGGGCGCACGCGAAGCCCGGGCCGCCGCACACGCGCCGCCTCATGGTAACAAAACGAAACCGCTGCCGAAGGTGAGCGCCGTCGCCAGCGCGCCCAAAAGCCCCAGCATGCCGTGCCGCGAGGCAAAACGCCGCTCGCCCGCTTCGAGGCTGCGCCCCAGCACTGCAGCTCCGGTAAAGAGCGCCAGCGTCAGCAAACCCAGCATGCCGTGCGCGCTTGCCAGCGGGCTCCAGCCGCGCAGCCACACGGAAGAGCACACGCCGCCGAGGGCGCCCAGGTACAGCGCGGGCAGGGCGAACTTTGCAAAGCGCAGGTGCGATGCGCGCACCCGGCCCCGGTCCTGCCTCCGCCCGCGTGCGGCGGGCGATGCGGCGCCCTGCCCCCGCCCGAGGCGCCCGCGTCGCAGCGCGAGCCCGCTGCGCAAGGCCGCGAGTGCGAACGCAATGGCGCCCAGCATCCACAGGGGGTGCAGGTAGGCCAGGTAGAACGCCGCAGCGTCGTAACCGGCAGCGTCGCCCGCCCCGCTCACCCAGCTCACCCAATTCACCCAGCCCACCCCGCTCACCTCGTTCACTCGATTTTGTGGATGGCGCTCTCGGGCAGCCGCGTGAGCAGCGCATCCAGCGCCTCCTGCAGGTAGCCCGGGTCGCGCGATTCAAGGGTGAGCAGCACGTGAAAAGACTCCTCGCCGATTTTCGGATAGGAACCCAGCATCAACTCCGGGTAGCTCTCCAGCACTTCGTTCAGCCAGTGTGCAATTTCACTCTCGCGCAGTTTGACGAACACGCGCTTCAGCAGCACGGGCACGCCGTGGAAGCGCGAGCGGATCGATTCGAACTTCTTGCGCAGCAGCTCCGGGATGCCGGGAAAGATGTGCACGTTCTCGACGATCACCACCGGGAACCAGAAGTCGCCGGCATCCACGAGCTGGGCGCCCCGGGGGATCATCGCCATCTTCATCTGGTTCTGGTCCGCCGCCTTGTTTTGCGCGCGCTCGATGCGCGAGACGATGGTCTCGCTGCACTCCAGCTCGAGGCCGAAGGCCAGGGCCACGCCCTCCATGGTTAAATCGTCGTGCGTGGGGCCGATGCCGCCCGAAGTGAACACGTGGTCGTAGGCATCGCTCATCGCGCGCACGTCTGCTGCGATGCAAGGCGCCACGTCGGGGATGGTCAGCACGCGCTCCACGTCCACGCCGAGCGCACGCAGCTCCCGACACAGGTAGGGGGAGTTCGTGTCGGTGATCTTCCCCGAGAGTATCTCGTTGCCGATGATAAGAATACCGGCGGTTGACATGCCCCTGAGGATATACGATCTGGGCCCGCCCTGCGAAGACGCATCGGCGGGCGCGGCCGGGTGAAGCGGTCGGGGCGGGCGAAACGGTCGGGGCCGGGCGAAACGGTCGGGGCGGTCGAGGCGGGTGCGACGGGCAAAGCCGGTGGGATGAAACGGGTGTGTCGTCCTGAAGCGTGGATTCCCGTTGCGGGCGTCCGGAACGGGCGCGGCCGGGCGAAACGACCGGGCCGGGCGAAGCGAGGGTGATCGGCGAGGCCGGCGGGATGGGGCGGCTGTGTCGTCCTGAAGCGTGAACGCCCGTTGCGGGCGTCCGAAACGACCGGGGCGGCGCGGGATACGGCGGAGTGGGTGAGACGGGCGAAGCTGGCGGGATGGGGCGGGCGCGGTTGGGTGAAGCGGCTGGGCCGGGCGAAACGGTCGTGGCAGGCGAGGCGGGGGTGATCGGCGAGGCGGCCTCGCCGGGGCCGGCCCCCGCACAGGCCGAAGGGGACACTTCTACCCGGTGGAAACAGGGGAGCATTTCCGCCCGGCGCTCGCACGGCCCCGCCGGTTTCGCCGCTCCGGGGTTGCGGGCGTCCCGTCGCCCCGCCCCTATCTACCGGGGCGCCCGCAACC
>CAZJXU010000208.1:0-4567 GCA_964550095.1 uncultured Spirochaetales bacterium
CCCTCGCCCGCACCCGCCCCGGCGCTCCGACGGAAGTAAGCGACAACATCCTCCAGCACCAGGTACAGGGAAGGCACCAGCAGCAGCGAAACGGTGGAAGCAAACAGCACGCCGAAGCCCAGCGAGACGGCCATGGGCACCATCACCTTGGTCTGCACGCTCTGGATGGTCATCAGCGGCAGCAGGCCCATGAATGTGGTCGCCGAGGTCAGCACGATGGGGCGGAAGCGCGCGATGCCCGCGCTCAGCACGGCGTCGTGCAGCGCCGCGCCTTCCTCCCGGCGCCGGTTCACGTAGTGCACCAGCACCAGGCTGGCGTTCACCACCACGCCCGAAAGCGCCACGATGCCGAGCAGCGAGAAGAACACGAGGTCCCAGCCGGTCAGCAGGTGCCCCCACACCGCGCCCGCGGCGCCGAAGGGAATCACGCTCATGATGATCATGGGCTGCGTCCACGATTTCAGCGGAATGGCGAGCAGGCCGAAGATCACCAGCATGGCCATGCCCAGCCCTTTAAGCAGGCCGATGATGGCGTCGCCGCTCTCCCGCTGTTCGCCCCCGAACTCGAAGCCCATGCCGGGGTAGGCTGCCACCACGCGCGGCAGTTGCCGGCCCAGGTTGGCGATGACGCTCTCCGGCGTGGTCACCTGGCGATCCACGGTGGCGGTTACATCCACCACGCGCTTGCGGTCGGTGCGGCGGATGGTGGAATAGCCCCGGCCCAGGTTGGCCTCCGCCACGCCCAGGAAGGGCACCTCGGCGCCGTCGCGCAGACGGATGCGCATGTCTTCCAGGGCGCCCAGCGTGCGCCGCGCGTCTTTCGGGTAGCGCAGCATCACGCGCACGTCTTCGCGCCCGCGCTGAATGCGCTGCACCTCTTCGCCGTAGAAGGCCTGGCGCACCTGGGTGCCGAGGTCGCGCAGCGAAATGCCAAGCGTGTGCGCGTCCGGCCGCAGCGCCAGTTTCACTTCCTGCTTGCCGTCCCGGAAGGAATCGGTGATGTCTTTCACGCCGGCGTAACCGGCCAGCAGCTCGCGCACTTCCTGTGCTGCAGTACGCAGGTCGTCCAGTGCGCCGCCGCGCAGTTGTATGCGGAGCGCATCGCCCAGCGAAAAGGTCTCGGCGCTGAAGGTCAACGCCACGGCGTCGGGCACCACGCCGGTGCGCTCGCGCCAGCCATCCAGTATTTCAGCGGTGGTGATGTCGCGGTCGTCCTGCGGGATGAGCTGGAAGGAAGCCTCGGCCTGGTTGGCCGCGTTCCGGTTGTTGTAGAAATCCTGCGGCCCGTCGCGTTTCTGAAAGCCGCCCACCGTCACCAGCGAGTGCAGAAACACCGGGTCGTCCCCGCGCTCTGCGTCGATTTCCCGGCGCAGCGAATTGCCCGCCTCCTGGATGTGGCCGATCACCTCTTCGGTAATCTCCACCGGCGTGCCCGGCGCCAGGGTCAGGCTGGCGAAGAGCTGCTCGCCTTCAACAGGCGGAAAGAACTGGTAGCGCAGCGCGCCGGAAAGAAAGAGCGCGCCGGAAAGCGTCAGGATGCCGAATGCAGTGGCGATGGTGACGTAGCGCCATTCCGTAACCCGGCGCAGGAAGCCGCCGTAGTGCGCGGCGCCGAAGCGCTCCAGCCCGTCGCTTAGCCGGCGCTGCATCACCTTGATGCGGCTGTGCGCATCGACCTGGTCTGCTTCCTTTTTGCGATGCGCCAGGTGGCCGGGCAGGATGAGCTGCGATTCAATCAGCGAATAGAACAGGCAGATGATGGCGGTGCTGCCTATCACCCAGAAGAAGATGCCCATGCGGCCGGGCACGAACAAAAGCGGCATGAAGGCGGCGATGGTGGTGGCGACGCCGAAGATGACCGGCACGTACACGGCCTGCGTGCCCTTGATGGCCGCATCGACCTGCTTTTCGCCCATGCGCTCGTGTGAATAGACGCTTTCTCCGACGACAATGGCGTCATCGACCAGGATGCCGATCACCAGCAGGAAGGCGAGAACCGAGAGGCTGCTGATGGAAAGGTCGAAGCTCGGGAAGCTCATCAATGCGCCGAGCAGGGAGATGGGCACGCCGGCCGCCACCCACAGCGCCACCCGGAAGCGCAGGAACAGGCCGAGGATGATCAGCACCAGGATCAGCCCGCCGATGCCGTTGCCGGTGATGACGCTGAGCCGCTCGCTCAGGTTGTCGGACTCGCGGTTGAAGGTGCGCACCTGCACGCCTGCGGGCAGCCTCGGCGCGAGTTCTTCCAGGTAGGAGTCGATGGCTTCGGCGATGGCGATGATGTCTTCGTTGCCGTGGCGCCTTACGTCCACCAGCACCGCGGGCTTGCCTTCGAATGTGGCCCACAGGTCCACGTCTTCGAAGCCGTCCCGGATCACGGCGATTTCGCCCAGCGTCACCGTGGTGCCGTCGTTGCGCGCGAGCACGATGACATTGGCGTAGTCTTCGCCCCAGTAGGCCTGGCCCTTGGTGCGCAGCAGGATTTCTCCGCCGGGGGCCTTGACCGAGCCGCCGGGCATGTCCAGCGACCAGGCGCGCACGGCCTGCGCCACCTGGTCGAAGGTCAGGCCGTACTGGCGCAGGGTCTGCTCGGAGACTTCGATGGAAATTTCGTAGTCGCGGCTGAAGCTGAGTTCCACCTGCGAAATGCCGGGCAGTTCCGACAGCTCGGTGCGCACCTGCTGCCCGAGTTCGCGCAGCGGGCGCTCTTCGATGTCGCCATACAGGGCAATCTGCATCACGTCGTTCAGTATCACCAGCATGGAGACAACAGGCTTTTCCGTTTCCACCGGGAAGGTGGAGATGGCGTCCACGCGGTTCTTGATGTCGTCCAGCGCGGCGGTGTCGTCGGCGTCGGTTTGCAGCTCCACCATCACGGTGCAGGCGCCTTCCACCGCCAGGGATATGATGCGGTCGATGCCGGGCGTGCCTTCGATGGCTTCTTCGATGCGGATGCAAACGCCCTGTTCGGATTCTTCGGGCGCCGCGCCGCGATACACGACGCTGATGGAAATGACGTCGGTGTCGACGTTGGGGAACTCTTCCAGGTAGATGGTGGGCAGCACGACCATGCCGCCCAGCACCAGCACCAGCATCAACAGGTTGGATGCAACCGGGTTGTGAACGAACCAGGCGATGATGCGACTCACAGGGCCGCTTCCTGGTTCCGGGCCTGGGTCCGGGTCTGGTTCTGTTCCTGGTCTTGATCCTGGGGCCGGCCCGCCTCCCGCCCCGGGTTCGGGCCCTGCCCCTGTGTTTGTTCCGCGCGCACGCTGACGGGCATGCCGGGCGTGAAGGTGCGCACGGGCGAAACGCAGATCCGCTCGCCCTGCTGAATGTCGCCCTTCACCAGAACCTGCTCGCGGTCGATGCGCACCAGCTCCACCGGCCGGCGCTGCAGGCGGTTTGCTTCATCAACAACCAGCACGCTGCCGTCATCGCGCCAGGCCGCGCGCGGGATGATCGTCACGTCTTCCACGGTGGGCCCCGCGATTTCGGCGTTCACAAAAAGGCCCACGGCCAGCGGCGGGCGGCTGGGTGCGCCCAGCGACGGGCGGCCGGGTTCGCTTTGTTGGCCCTGCTCGCCCTGTTCGCGGGCGCCCCGCTCGCCCTGTTCGCCTTGCGTGCCCCATTCACCCTGTTCGCCCTGTTCGCGGGCGCCGTAGGGGTCTTCCACGCGCGCCACCACGTGCACCATGCGGCTCTTGCGGTCTATCTCCCCTTCGGTGCGCACCACGCGCCCGCGCCAGCGGTAGCTGCCGCCGGCGAACTGCGCGCTCAGCATCACTTCGGTTTCTTCGGTGTTGCTGCCCGGCGCCAGGGCGGAAAGCGGCAGGTTCAGAAAGGCGAGCTCGCGGTCGGGTATCGGCAGGCGGATTTCCACGTAGTCGGTGGCGTAGATGGTGGCGATGGGTTTGCCGCGGTCGAGGAACTGGCCGATGTCGACGTTTTCTTCGCGCACGCGGCCGGTGTAGGGCGCGCGCAGTTCGGTGCGCGTGAGGTTGCGTTGCGCCTGCTCCAGGCCCGCGCGGCTTTCGCCCAGCACCGCTTCGGCCACGCGCGCCATGCGCCGGGCGTCGTCCAGTTGCGAGGGGCTGGCGATGTCGCGCCCGGCCAGGCTTTGCAGCCGTTTCAGTTGCGCACGCGCGTGTTCCCATTCGCCCTCCGCGCGCGCCAGGGCCGCACGCGCCTTGGCCAATGCAGTCTTGTAATCGCTGTCGTCGATGCGCAGCAGCGGCTCGCCGCTCGTGAAGAACCCGCCCGATACCAGCGACTCGTGCTTCCACACCACCGGGCCCGCGACCTCCGGGATCAGCGCGCTTTCGGTGCGCGGCGCCACGGTGCCCTGGGAGCGCACCACGAGCTGCGCCGGGCCGGGGGCGGCGTAAATGACGCGGACCGCCTGCGTCAACTGCGGCGGCGTGACCTGCGGCGCCTCGGAGGCCGTGGCGATCAGCACCAGGCTCGCCAGCACGAAGCCGCCGAACACCGCTATCGGCAGCCAGACCTTTTTGTCCTTTAGCTGCAGCATGAGGCTCTCGGGGCTCCGGGGGCGGGGTGGTGGGAT
>CAZJXU010000209.1:0-5371 GCA_964550095.1 uncultured Spirochaetales bacterium
TTGCCGCCCTGGTTTTCGCCCAGGCCCCCGCGCAGGCCGAAGGCGACATGCGGGAGGTCGGCGCGCAGGTGTTCGAGCTCTGCGTTTCCTGCCACGGCGCCGCCGCGGAAGGGCGCGCGCCGCCCATCTCGGCGCCTGCCATCGCCGGCATGCCCGAGTGGTACCTGGTGCGCCAGCTCCGCAACTTTCAGAACGGCGCACGCGGCAAGCACTTCGACGACCTCGAGGGCCTGCGCATGCGGCCCATGGCCCTTTCGCTGAAGCGCCCCGGCCACCTGGAGGCCGTGGCGGCCCACGTGGCGGCCCTGCCCGTGCCGAGTCCGCAGCCCACCCTGGCCTCCGGCGACCCCGAGCGCGGCCGGCGCCACTACCTGCTCTGCGCCTCCTGCCACGGCCTCTCGGGCGAAGGCGCGCCCGCGCAGAACGGCCCGCCCATGGTGGGCCAGAACGACTGGTACCTGAAGTCGCAACTGCAGAAGTACCAGCAGGGCGTGCGCGGCAGGCACCCGCGTGATACCTACGGGCTCATGATGCAGCCCATGTCGCTGGTGCTGGCCGACGAACAGGCGATCGACGACGTGGTCGCCTACATGATGACCCTGCCCGTCCCGCCCGCCGCGGGCGCCGCCCCGGGCGCGGGCAACTGACCAGGGCTTCCGAGGAGCATCACACCATGGCCAAGGCCCACCCTCCCGAAAAACTCGCGAGCAATGCGTTCCTGATCACGGTGGCGGGCGTCGTCGCCTGGATCGTGGCGGCCTTCATCTTTGTGATCCTGAGGTAAGGGGCATGATGGATTACCCGATCCAGGCTTCCAGCTACGCCGCGGAAATCGACAACCTGATCATCCTGATCGGGGTGCTGGTCGGTTTCTGGTCGGTGGTCACCTACGGCATCTTTTTCTGGCTGCTGGCCGCGTATCGCGCGCGCGGCGGCGCACAGCGCGCCGAGCACTTGAGCGGCGACGAGAAGCAGCCCAAGAAGTTCATCACCTACGCGCATTTCCTGGTGCTGATCTGCGATGTCTTCATCGTGTGGGGCGCCATCCGCGTCTGGGTGGACGTCAAGCAGACCCTCCCCGAAGGCGAGAACGTTCAGACCGTGCGCGTCATCAGCCAGCAGTGGGCGTGGAGCTTTGTGCACCCGGGGCCGGACGGCCTGCTCGACACGGCGGACGACATCAAGAGCGTGGACGAGCTGCACATCGAGGTCGGCCGCCCCTACATTTACGAGCTGACCTCGCGCGACGTGCTGCACAGCTTCTCGGTGCCGGTGTTTCGCCTGAAGCAGGACGCGGTGCCGGGCCGCGTGATTCGCGGCTGGTTCAAGGCGACCAGGCGCGGCAACTTTGACATACAGTGCGCGGAAATGTGCGGCATCGGCCACGGCCTGATGCCCGCGCGCATCGTGATCGAGTCCGAAGAGCAGCACGCGGCATGGATGGCGCAGCAGCGTGCGGCGCAGACGGCCGAGCGGCGCGCACCGGGCCGTGTGGGCCCCGCGCTGGCGGCAACCGCCGGCCCGCATCCGGCGAGCCCCGCGCTCGCGGCGTCGTCGGCGGCGACGTCGGTCGGCAGCGCCGGCGCCGGCTTCCCGGGCCGCAGCAACAACACGAGGGCAAACTGATGGCGACGGCGCCCGTTACACACGAACACGAACACCACGCAGAGGAAGGCTTCTTCAAGAAGTACCTGTGGTCCACCGACCACAAAATGATCGCCATGCAGTACATGTTCACCGGCATGGCCATGGCCCTGATCGGCGGCTTCTTCGCCTACGTGTTCCGCATGCAGCTCGCCTTTCCGGGGATGGAAGTGCCCTTCTACGGCATGGTCTCTCCGACCGAGTACAACTCGCTGGTCACCAACCACGGCACCATCATGATCTTCTGGGTGGCGATGCCGGTGCTGGTGGCTGCTTTTGGCAACTACCTGATCCCGCTGATGGTCGGCTGCGACGACATGGTGTTCCCGAAGATCAACCGGCTCAGCTACCAGATCTTCTTCCTCTCCACCGTGGTCCTGCTGAGTTCCTTCTTCGTGGAAGGGGGCGCCTTCGGGGGGGCCTGGACGGCCTACCCGCCGCTCTCCGCCGTCGGCGCGTACAGCCTCACCCCACTTGGCTCGACGCTGTGGGTGGTCGCGGTGGCCCTCGAATTCGTGGCCTTCCTGCTGGGCGGCGTCAACTTCATCACCACCGCCATGAACAGCCGCGCGCCCGGCATGCGCCTTTACGACATCCCCATGGTCGTGTGGATGATCGTGGTCGCCTCCATCCTGTTCATGGCCTCGGTGGGGCCGCTGGTGGCGGGCGCCATCATGCTGGTGTTGGACCAGCAGATCGGCACGGGATTCTTCGACCCGAACCGGGGCGGCGACCCGGTGCTGTGGCAGCACCTGTTCTGGTTCTTCGGCCACCCCGAGGTGTACGTGGTGCTGCTGCCTGCGCTCGGCATCGTGGCGGAAGTCATCACCACCTTCGCGCGCAAGAAGCTCTTCGCCTACCGGACCGTGCTCTACACCGTCTTCGCCACGGGCGTGCTGAGCTTCACGGTGTGGGCGCACCACCAGTTCGTGGCCGGCATCGACCCGCGCATGGCGCACATCTTCACCATCACCACCCTGCTGATATCGGTGCCGATCGCTGAGATGATGTTCGTTTACATCGCGACCCTGTACAAGGGATCCATCACCTTCAGCACGCCCATGCTGTGGGCGCTGGCCTTCATCGCAGAGTTCATCATCGGCGGCGTGACGGGGATTTTCCTCGGGGCCAGCGGCGCGGACATTTACTACCACGACACCTACTTCGTGCTGGCGCACTTCCACTACACCTTCTTCCCGATCGCCATCATCGGCGCCTACGCGGGCATCACCTACTGGTTCCCCAAGATGACGGGCAGGATGATGAACGAGCGGCTCGGCAAGATTCACTTCTGGGGCACCATCATCCCCTTCAACATGATCTTCCTGCCGCTCTTCGTGCTCGGGCAGTTCGGCCAGCACCGCCGCATCTACAGCTACGAAAACTTCCCGGAGCTCGCGCTCCCCTGGATGCAGGATCTGCGCGTGCTGGCCACGCTCTCGCTGGTGTTCATGCTCTCCATCCAGGTGGTCTTCTTCTGGAACTGCATCCGCAGCCTGCGCCGCGGCGAGGCCGCCGGCGAAAACCCCTACAAGGCCAACTCGCTGGAGTGGGCCTGCCCCTCGCCCCCGCCGCACGGCAACTTCGCCGAGCTGCCTGAAGTCTTCCGCGGCCCCTACGAGTACTCGCACCCGGGCCGTCCGCAGGACTACTGGCCGCAGTGGCAAAAAGACTGAGGGCCGGCTGAAGCGGCCGGCGCCGCCCACCGGGGACCGCGCGCCCCGGGCCGGCGACGGATCGGGCATCCGCCGGCCCGGCGAAGCAAGCAAGCAGCAAGCAGGAAAAGGAAAACATGCGTCCCATTGCAACCACGCGCAGCAGCACCGGCATGACCACGGGTCGGCTCGCCGTCTGGTGGGTGATCGTTTCCGAAATCGTGATCTTCGGCGGCCTGCTCGGCTCCTACGTCATGTACCGGCTCGCCAACCCGCACTGGGGCGGGGCGGGCTTTGCAGGCGACACCAAGATGTGGATCGGCCTGCTCAACACCTTCGTGCTGCTGACCTCGAGTCTGTTCGCCGTGCTCGGGCACTACGCCGCAGAGCACGAGCAGGACGGCCCCAAGGCCGCCCGTTACCTGTACCTGACCTTCGGCGGCGGCCTGGTCTTCTTGATCGTCAAGTTCTTCGAGTGGAAAGACAAGATCGACCACGACCTCACCATCACCACCAACACCTTCTGGTCCTTCTACTACACGGCCGCGGGCATTCACGCGCTGCACGTCATCGCGGGCATGATCATCATGCTCTTCGTCGCGCACACCGCAAAGCGCGGCCTGGAGCTGCACCGGGTGGAGCTGATCGGCATCTACTGGCACTTCGTGGACATCGTCTGGATCTTCCTCTTCCCTCTCCTCTACATCGCAAAGTAAGGAAGCAACATGGCGGAACATCACGGCCCGAAGCACTACGCGAAAATCTGGCTGATCCTGCTGGTGCTGCTGATCATCAGCGCCGCGGGCCCGGAAGCCGGAATCCAGTGGCTCACGCTGCTCACCGCTTTCGGCATCGCGGTGGTGAAGGCCTACATGGTGGCCCGCAACTTCATGCACATCAACCTGCAGCCCGCCTTCATCAGCTACATCGTCGGCATCGGCCTGCTCTTCATGCTGCTCTTCTACGCCGGCACTGCCGGAGACGTCATGAAGCAGTCCGGCGACAACTGGGTGAAGCCGCCGGTGGCCCATGAAATGGGCGGCGCACACTGAAGCCGGGCGCAGCAGTCGTAGCAGGAGCTTCCCCCACCGTGCGCGAGGTGCGCCCACGCGTCCCGGAACCCGATCAAAACCACGCGGCCCCAAGTCACGTGAACCCCAGCTTTATGGCCCCCAGTCATACGGTCCCAAGTCATATAGTCCCCAGCCACACGGTCCCAAGTCACATGGTCCAAACACCCCCTCTTCGCGTCGTCGGCGCGGGCGCCGGGCCGCCCGCCGCCGGCCCCCTGCTGCCCAGCCAGGTGCTGGGCGTGCTGATCTTCGTGCTGACCGAGGTGATGTTTTTCGCGGGCCTGGTCAGCGCCTTTTCCATCGCCAAGGCGTCCGCCGTGCTGGGCTGGCCGCCGCCCGGGCAGCCGCGCCTGCCGGTGCTGGCCACGGCATTCAACACGGGCGTGCTCTTGCTCTCGGGCGCTTCGCTCTTCGTCGCAGGGCGCGCCTTCGCCCGCCGTCGGCGCAGCGCCCGCGCGCCCTTCCTGTTCGCTCTGGCGCTGGGCGCGGGCTTCGTGTTCCTGCAGGGCGCCGAGTGGGTTGCGCTGATAGGAGAGGGGCTCACCCTCACCTCCAGCCAGCACGGCGCCTTCTTCTACCTGGTCGTGGGCGCGCACGCGCTGCACGCCGTCTTCGCCCTGGCCGTTATGCTGGCCGCCTGGCGCCGCCTGCAGCGGGGCGCGCTCTCGCACGAGGCTTTCCAGGCGCTGCGCGTCTTCTGGTACTTCGTGGTGCTGCTCTGGCCCGCGCTGTACTATCTGGTGTACCTGTAACCCGAACGGAATCAGGACAGGAGCTTCCCTTGCACAGTCTTTCGCGAACATCGCGCTGTCTGCTTTACGTCTTCGCCTCGCTTCCCTTTTCGGGCGCGGCGGCGCTGGCCTGCGCGGTGTGCGGCTTCGGCGAAGACCAGAGCCGGGGCGCCTACCTGGCAACCACCTTTGTGCTCTCGCTGCTGCCGCTCGCCCTGATCGGCGGCGCGCTTTTGTACCTGCGCCGGCGCTACCGGCAGCAGCAGGG